>NZ_JBHTSA010000184.1:0-11435 GCF_042795405.1 Streptomyces sp. NPDC056480
CCTTCCATGTCCGTACCGCTCAGGCCGACTTCTCGTGCCTGCCGTCGTTCTTCACGATCCGCGGGACCAGCGTCGGGTTCACGTTGTTGCGGACGACGTCCGCCGTGATGACCACGCGGGCCACGTCCTTGCGGGACGGGACCTCGTACATCACCGACTGAAGGACCTCCTCCATGATGGCCCGCAGGCCTCGCGCGCCGGTGCCGCGGAGGATCGCCTGGTCGGCGATGGCCTCCAGGGCCGGGCGGTCGAAGTCCAGCTCCACGCCGTCGAGTTCGAAGAGGCGCTGGTACTGCTTCACCAGGGCGTTCCGCGGCTCGACCAGGATCTGGAGGAGCGCCTCGCGGTCCAGGTTGTGGACGGAGGTGAGGACGGGGAGGCGGCCGATGAACTCGGGGATCATCCCGAACTTCACCAGGTCCTCCGGCATGACCTCCTGGAACTGGTCGCTCGCCTCGATCTCGCGCTTGGAGCGGATGGTCGCCCCGAAACCGATGCCCTTGGCGCCCGCCCGCGACTCGATGATCTTCTCCAGGCCGGCGAAGGCGCCGCCCACGATGAAGAGCACGTTCGTCGTGTCGATCTGGATGAACTCCTGGTGGGGGTGCTTCCGGCCGCCCTGCGGCGGGACCGAGGCCGTCGTCCCCTCCAGGATCTTCAGGAGGGCCTGCTGCACGCCCTCGCCGGAGACGTCGCGCGTGATCGACGGGTTTTCGCTCTTACGGGCGACCTTGTCGATCTCGTCGATGTAGATGATCCCGGTCTCGGCCTTCTTGACGTCGTAGTCGGCCGCCTGGATCAGCTTGAGCAGGATGTTCTCGACGTCCTCGCCGACATAGCCGGCCTCCGTCAGCGCCGTCGCGTCGGCGATGGCGAACGGAACGTTGAGCATGCGCGCCAGCGTCTGGGCCAGGAGCGTCTTGCCGGAGCCCGTGGGGCCCAGCAGCAGGATGTTGGACTTCGCCAGCTCGATGGCGTCGTCCCGCCCCGCGCCGCCGCCGTTCTCGCCGGCCTGGACGCGCTTGTAGTGGTTGTACACCGCGACCGAGAGGGCCTTCTTCGCGGGCTCCTGCCCGACGACGTACCCCTCGAGGAACTCGTAGATCTCGCGGGGCTTGGGGAGTTCCTCCCAGCGCACCTCGCTCGTCTCCGCGAGTTCTTCCTCGATGATCTCGTTGCAGAGGTCGATGCACTCGTCGCAGATGTACACACCGGGTCCCGCGATGAGCTTCTTCACCTGCTTCTGGCTCTTTCCGCAGAACGAGCACTTGAGCAGGTCGCCGCCATCACCGATGCGTGCCACGAGGTGCTTCCCCTTCGCCTGGGAGCGCTTGGTTCAGCGACTCCTGGTGCCTCATATTCGACGGTACCTTGCCGGGCCCCCCGTTCGGGCCCCCCTTGGCACGGTTCACATGGTCGCGATTCGGCCACACGGGCCGTGCCAGGGGAAGGTCGGGCGTCAGCGCTCCGCGGAGGCCGTGCTCTTACGGGTCGAGACGATCTGGTCCACCAGGCCGTACGCCAGGGCGTCCTCGGCCGTGAGGATCTTGTCGCGCTCGATGTCGTCGCGGATCTTCTCGATCGGCGTCGACGAGTGCTTGGCCAGCATCTCCTCGAGCTGGCTGCGCATGCGCAGGATCTCGCGGGCGGCGATCTCCAGGTCGGAGAGCTGCTCACGGCCGGTGCCGCCGGACGGCTGGTGGATCAACACGCGGGCGTTGGGCAGGGCCATCCGCTTGCCGGGGGTGCCGGCGGCGAGCAGCACGGCCGCGGCGGAGGCCGCCTGGCCCATGCAGACCGTCTGGATGTCCGGCTTCACGAACTGCATCGTGTCGTAGATCGCCGTCAGCGCGGTGAAGGAGCCACCGGGGCTGTTGATGTAGATGGAGATGTCGCGGTCCGGGTCCATCGACTCCAGGCACAGGAGCTGCGCCATGACGTCGTTGGCGGAGGCGTCGTCGATCTGCACGCCGAGGAAGATCACGCGCTCTTCGAAGAGCTTGGCGTACGGGTCGTACTCGCGGATGCCCTGCGAGGTGCGCTCGACGAAGCGCGGCACGACGTAGCGGTTGTCGATCGGCGCGCCGGTGTAGAGGCCGCTCGCGGAGAGGTTGTTCTGCATCTGGGTGTTCACCGTCCTGGTGGCGTTCGGTGGGCTGGGGCTCTGGGGCGGGCGGACGGGCTCAGGCGCCCGTGCCGCCGCCGCCCGGAACACCTGCGGCGTGCGTGATGATGTCGTCGATGAGGCCGTACTCCTTGGCCTCGTCCGCGGTGAACCAGCGGTCGCGGTCGCCGTCACGGATGATCGTCTCGACGGTCTGGCCGGAGTGCTGCGCGGTGATCTCGGCCATCCGCTTCTTCGTGCGGAGCAGGTACTCGGCCTGGATCTTGATGTCGGAGGCGGTGCCGCCGATGCCGGCGGAGCCCTGGTGCATCAGGATGTCGGTGTTCGGCAGCGCGAAACGCTTGCCGGGGGCGCCGGCGGTGAGCAGGAACTGGCCCATGGAGGCCGCCATGCCCATACCGATGGTGACGACGTCGTTCGGGATGAACTGCATGGTGTCGTAGACCGCCATGCCGGCCGTCACCGAGCCGCCGGGGCTGTTGATGTACAGGTAGATGTCCTTGTCCGGCTCGGCGGCCAGGAGGAGCATCTGGGCGGTGATCTTGTTGGCGATCTCGTCGTCGACCTGCTGGCCGAGGAAGATGATCCGCTCGCCGAGCAGCCGGTTGTAGACATGGTCGCCGAGGCCGCCACCGATGGACGGCTCACCCGCGGCGTAAGGCTTCAGATTCGTCACGTATCCACCTGCTCGTCTCCGACGGCCAGGGCCGTCTCAGCGTCTCGTACCGAGGGCACTGCCCTCTCTTCATGGACCCTAACGCGCAGGTAGGACAACGCCATCCCGGTTCCCGAACTGTTCGCTGGGAGCGCAAGGTAGTTGGGGGCGCATGGCCGGGTCCTCGTACGTCCACGGGCCCGTACGCACTGGAGTGCGTACGGGCCCGTGGAGCGGGGTCCGCGCGGGGCGGAGGGCCCCTTACTTGTCCTCGGAGACCTCGGCCTCGCCGGTGACGGCCTCGACGGCCTCGGCGGCGGTCTCGACCTCGTCCTCGTCGTCGGAGAGGTCGACGACCTCACCGTTGGTGTCGAGGACCTTGGCGGCCTCGACGACGACCGCGAGGGCCTTGCCGCGGGCGACCTCGCCGACGAGCATCGGAACCTGGCCGCCCTCGGCCACGGCCTGGGCGAACTGGTCCGGGCTCATGCCGGAGGAGGCGGCACGGCGGAACAGGTGCTCGGTGAGCTCCTCGCGGGAGACGTCGAGCTTCTCCTTGTTGACGAGCTCATCGAGGATGAACTGCGTCTTGATGCCCTTCTCGGCCTGCTCCTTGGTCTCGGCCAGGAACTCCTCCTCGGTCTTGCCCTGGATCTCCAGGTACTTCGCGAGGTCGAGGCCCATCTGGCCGAGCTGGTGGTGCTCCAGGTTGTGCTTGCGGGTGTTGATCTCGTCCTCGAGAAGCTTCTCGGGCATCGGGACCTCGACCAGCTTGAGGAGCTCGTCGAGGACGCGCTCCTGGGCCTGGGTGGCCTGGTCGAACTGCTTCATGTTCTCGAGGCGCTTGCGGCTGTCGGCCTTGAGCTCGTCGAGGGTGTCGAACTCCGACGCCATCTGCGCGAACTCGTCGTCGAGCTCGGGGAGCTCACGGGCGGAGACGGCGGTGACCTTGACGGTGACCTCCGCGTCCTTGCCCTCGGCGGAGCCGCCCTTCAGCTGCGAGGTGAAGGTGGCCTCGCCACCGGCCTCCAGGCCCTTGACGGCCTCGTCGATGCCGTCGAGCAGCTCGCCCGAACCGATGGTGTACGAGACGTCGCTCGCGACACCGTCGGGCAGGACCTCGCCCTCGACCTTGGCCTCGAGGTCGATGGTGACGACGTCGCCGTCCTGGGCGGCGCGCTCGACCGCGGAGGTCGAGGCGAAGCGCTCGCGGAGCTGCTCCACGGACTTCTCGACGTCCTCGTCGGTGACCTCGACCGCGTCGACGGTGACCTCGATGCCGGAGTAGTCCGGGATCTCGAGCGTCGGGCGGATGTCGACCTCGGCGGTGAAGGCCAGCAGCTCGCCGTCCTTCAGCTCGGTGATGTCGACCTCGGGCTGGCCGAGCGGGTTGACCTCGGCCTCGTTGACGGCCTCGGTGTAGAACTTCGGGAGCGCGTCGTTGACGGCCTCTTCCAGCACGGCGCCGCGGCCGAACCGCTGGTCGATCACGCGAGCCGGGATCTTGCCCTTACGGAAGCCCTTGACCGTGACCTGCTGGTTGATCTTCTTGTACGCCGCGTCGAGGCTGTCCTTGAGCTCCTCGAAGGGCACCTCGACAGTGAGCCGAACCCGAGTCGGGTTCAGGGTCTCCACGGCGCTCTTCACGGTTCGGTCTCCTTGTGGCTGATTCCTGGAATCCACCGGCGCCGCGTGTGGCGGTTCCGGCGGGTCGGCCCGGTCAGAAAGACACACGGGCACGCAGCTTGCATAGTAACCGCAAGCGGGATGACGCCCACAACGTGATCAAGAGCGCGCGAGCTGTGCGCGTGATCGTCATGGTCGGGGTGGCGGGATTTGAACCCACGGCCTTCCGCTCCCAAAGCGGACGCGCTACCAAGCTGCGCCACACCCCGTCGGTGCGACACGTAGGGTACATGGACGGGGACTGTGCGGCGCCCCCTGTTTATCGGGTGTGCGCGAAGGGCCCCGGAACCGCTACCATGCTCTTCGTGCCGCGGTCCTCGTGACCTGCGGCGCGATGCTGTGCGGGTGTAGCTCAATGGTAGAGCACTAGTCTTCCAAACTAGCTACGCGGGTTCGATTCCCGTCACCCGCTCCATGTGCTCGGGGCCGGTCAGGAGACTTCATTCTCCTGACCGGCCCCGAGGCGTTTCACGAGGTGTCCCCGGACCGTGCGAGATGCCGGGTCGGGCGGACGGCCGCAGACTGGGCTGAGATCAAGCCCCGTCCTTCTCCGCACCGGAGGCCGTCCATGAAGGACCTGAAGTTCGAGCAGAAGCGCTCGCTGTCCCGCGCCGAGGCCGCGGATCAACTGACCGCCCTCGCCGCCGCCCTGCGTCAGGGCGGGGAGGCCGAGCTGGAGCTGGGGGCGGGGACCCTGAGCCTGCGCATCCCCGACGAGCTCCGCTGCGAGCTGGAATTCGAGGTGTCGGACGGGGAGATCGAGCTGGAGATCGAGTTCAAGTGGCCGACGGGCCGCGCCCGGAAGAGCGCGCCCGCGAAGCCGTCCGAGCCGGCGAAGGGCACGACGGCGAAGAGCACGCCGGCGAGGGCCTCGAAGAAGACCACGGCGGCGAAGTCGGCCACGCCGGCGAAGCGGGCGTCGCGGAAGACGGCGGCCGGGCCCGCGTCGGCCTCCGGTGGCGGCCGGCGGACGAAGCGAGCGGCGGCGAAGCCCGGCGGGACGGCCGCGACCGCCGCGGCCTGAGCCGTCCCGGAGCTTTCCCGGGTTGACCCCTCAGGGGCTT
Source organism: Streptomyces sp. NPDC056480 (assembly GCF_042795405.1). NCBI lineage: Bacteria > Bacillati > Actinomycetota > Actinomycetes > Kitasatosporales > Streptomycetaceae > Streptomyces > Streptomyces sp. NPDC056480. The sequence continues at coordinate 5,531 of NZ_JBHTSA010000184.1, forward strand.
CCCGGGATCCGTCTCAGAACTTTATCGAGGCGACCGTCTGCGTTATCGAGTCCAGGAAGCGCTGGATGTCGTCGGCCATGCCGGTGGAGGCGAGGAAGAAGCCGAAGAGGACCGCGACCACGGCAGGACCGCCCTTGAGGTTCCCCCCGCGGATCAGCACCACCAGGATGATTGCCAACAGCAACACCACAGACAGTGAAATGGCCACAACTGATCACACCCTCGGTCGGTCCCGCCTTGCCCACCAGGGAGCCCGTGTCCCGGAACACCCCCCGCTGTCTCCATCGTGCCACCAACCCCCCTGCCCCCGCTGCCTGGTGACGAATCGTCGTGGACAAGATCACGTCGCCGGGGCGGACGCGGGTCAGGCGCGGCGTGAGATCAGCAGCAGCGCGCGGTCGTCGTTGACGTCCTTGGCGACGGCCTCGATCAGGTCCCAGGCGACGCCGTCGAAGCCTTCCACGACGCAGCGGTCGGCCTCGCCGGTGAGGCGGTCGATGCCCTCGGCGATGTCCCGGTCGGCGGCCTCGACGAGGCCGTCGGTGAAGAGCATGAGGACGTCGCCGGGGCGCAGGGACCCCTTGTCCGGGTGGAACTCGGCGCCGTCGTAGACGCCGAGCAGCGGCCCGTCGGCGGCCTTCTCCTCCCAGCGTCCGCTGCCCGCGTGCAGCTGGAGGGCGGGCAGGTGGCCGGCGGAGAAGAGTTCGTAGTCGCCGGACTCCAGGTCGAGGACGAGGTGGATGGAGGTGGCGAAGCCCTCGTCCCAGTTCTGCCGGAGCAGATAGCCGTTGGCCGCGGGCAGGAAGCCGTGCGGCGGGAGCGAGCCGAGGAGTCCGCCGAAGGCGCCGGAGAGCAGCAGGGAGCGGGAGGCCGCGTCCATGCCCTTGCCGGAGACGTCGGTGAGGACGACCTCCAGGGTCCGGCCGCCGTGGGTGCGGGCGGCGACCACGAAGTCGCCGGAGAACGACTGGCCGCCGGCCGGGCGCAGGGCCATCTCGCGGTGCCAGCCCTGCGGGAGCCGCGGCAGGGCGCTCTGGACGCGGATGCGTTCGCGCAGGTCGAAGAGCATGGTGCCGCCGCGCCGCCAGGGCACCCCGACCCGGGCCCGGAACTGGGCGATGAGCAGTCCGAAGAGCCCGCAGGCGGCGACGACCAGGACGGTGCCGGGGGTCACGCGCGCGGGCCCCTGGGTGTACGGGCCGAGGACGATGGACTCGACGATGAGGGCGCCGGCGGCGGCCGCGTAGAGACCGAGCAGGCTCGCGGGGCGCAGCAGCAGTCCGCCGGCGACGATCGGCAGCACGAGGGCGGCGGGGGCGCACCAGACCGGGTCGAGGATCGTGCCGAAGGCGATCGCCGGGATCATCAGCAGGAGTCCGGCGAAGGCGAGCCAGTCGGAGCCGTCCCCGCGGAAGTAGTCGACGCCGGATCTGCGCAGCGCGATGCGGGCCCGGCGGGCGCGTCGGCGCATCCGGGCCGCGTACGTCTTCACTCCGCCGCGGTGTCCCATTGGCCTGGACCCTATCCATCCCGTCCGACATCGCGCAGGGGTACCCCTGTGACAATGTGCGCGAAATCGGGTCGCCCCGGGCGGGCGCCGCTGATATCGATGGCATATGACTACTGAACTGCGGGTTCTCGACCCGACCGAGTGGGACCGCTGGTACGGAGTCCTCGAACTCGCCTTCGGGGGTGTGCCCGAGGCTCCGGAGGAACGACAGCTGTGGCGGGACCTGACCGAGTTCGACCGTTCTCTGGGTGTTTGGGACGGTGACCTGTGTGTCGGCACGGCGGGGGCGTTCACGTTCCGGCTGACGGTGCCGGGCGGGGCGTCGGTCCCGGCCGGCGGCGTGACGATGGTGAGCGTGGCCGGTACGCACCGGCGGCGCGGGATCCTGACGTCGATGATGCGGCGGCAGTTGGACGACCTGAGGGCCGCCGGTGAGTCGATCGCGGTGCTGACGGCCTCGGAGCCGGAGATCTACGGGCGGTTCGGGTACGGCCTGACCGCGTACACGGCACGGGCGACGATCGACACCACGCGGGTGCGGCTCACGGTGCCGGAGGGCACGGACGAGGTGCGGCTCCGGCAGGCCGATCCCACCGAGTCCTCGGCGGCGTGCGAGGCCGTGTACGCGCGCCTCGTGCCCACGCGGCCGGGGATGCTCGCCTCGATGCCCGGCTGGGAGCGCCTCGCGCTGATCGACCCGCCGGGCGACCGGGAGGGCGCGTCGCCGCGGCTCTGTGTGCTCGCCGAGCGGGACGGGGAGGTCGTGGGGTACGCCCACTACGCGATCAAGCCCGACTGGTCGTTCACGGGGGCGGCGGGGTCGGTGATCGTGCACCGGCTGTTCGGTCTCGACCCGGCGGCGGAGGCGGCGCTGTGGCGGTTCCTCTGCTCGGTGGACCTGACCTCGGAGGTACGGATCCTCAGCCGGCCGGTGGACGACGGCTGGCAGCACCTGGTGAGCGACATCCGGCGCTGCGCGCCGCATCTGCGGGACGCGCTGCATCTGCGGCTCGTCGAGGTGGGCGCGGCGCTGGAGGCGCGGACGTATCAGGCCCCGGTGGATGTGGTGTTCGAGGTCGAGGACGCGTTCTGTCCGTGGAACGAGGGGCGGTGGCGGCTGGTCGGGGACCAGAAGGGCGCGACCTGCGTCCGGACCTCGGATCCGGCGGATCTGGCGCTGTCCGTAAAGGAGTTGGGCGCGGCATACCTGGGCGGGATCTCGCTGGCTTCGCTGGCGGGGGCCGGGCGGGTGCGGGAGCTGCGGGAGGGGGCCCTGGTGGAGGCGTCCGTCGCGTTCGGGTCGCCGGTCGCGCCGTGGCTGCCGCACGGGTTCTAGGGGTGTCCTGTCGATCAGGCCGGATCGGGCCGCGGGCCCGGCTTGACCGGCAAGGCACTCCCTAGCGGGGCGCGCCGTCTAGCGCTGCTGGCAGCCCGGGCACCAGAACAGGTTTCGGGCTGCCAGGTCCGCCGTGCGGATCTCCGTGGTGCAGAGGTGGCAGGGCAGGTGGGCACGGCGGTAGACGTAGACCTCGCCGCCGTGGTCGTCCACGCGCGGCGGGCGGCCCATGGCCTCGGGGGTGTGCTCGGGGCGGACCGTGTCGATGCGGTTCAGCCGGACGCCCTCGCGCATGAGCTCCACCAGGTCCGTCCAGATCGCGTCCCATTCCCGGCGGGTCAGGTCCCTGCCCGCGCGGTAGGGGTCGATGCCGTGCCGGAAGAGGACCTCGGCGCGGTAGACGTTGCCGACGCCGGCGATGACCTTCTGGTCCATGAGCAGCGCGGCGATGGTGGTGCGGGACGTCGAGACGCGGCGCCAGGCGCGGTCGGGGTCGTCGCCGGCGCGGAGCGGGTCCGGGCCGAGTCGGTCGTGTATCGCCCGCTTCTCGGCGTCCGTGATCAGCGCGCAGGTGGTGGGGCCGCGGAGGTCGACGTACGACTCGGGGTTCGCGAGGCGCAGCCGGACCGTGTCGGTGGGCGGCGGGGCGGGCGCGTCCCCGAAGTTCACCTTGCCGAAGAGGCCCAGGTGGATGTGGACCCAGCCCATGCCGGCGAAGCCCAGGAAGAGGTGCTTGCCGTGGGCCTCGGTGGTGTCGAGCACGGTGCCGTCGAGCAGCGCTGCGGAGTCGGTGAACTTGCCCTGCGGGCTGGTCACCCGCACGGACCGGCCGCCGAACCGTTCCCGGTGGTCGGCGGCCAGTCGGTGGATCGTGTGCCCCTCGGGCATCAGGCGGTCGGCTCCTGCGGGTGGTGGGCCGGGATCGGGGGGAGCTCGCCGGTGTTCTCGTACGCGGTGAGCATGTCGATCCGGCGGGTGTGACGCTCGTCACCGGAGTACGGGGTGTTGAGGAAGATCTCGACGAACTTGGTCGCCTCTTCCCGCGTGTGCATCCGGCCGCCGACGGAGATCACGTTGGCGTTGTTGTGCTCGCGGCCGAGGGCGGCGGTCTGCTCGCTCCAGGCGAGGGCGGCGCGCACCCCCTTCACCTTGTTCGCGGCGATCTGCTCGCCGTTGCCCGAACCGCCGATGACGATGCCCAGGGCGTCCGGGTCCGCGGCCGTCTTCTCGGCGGCGCGCAGGCAGAACGGCGGGTAGTCGTCCTGGGCGTCGTAGATGTGGGGACCGCAGTCGACGGGCTCGTGGCCGTGTGCCGTGAGCCACTCGACGAGGTGGTTCTTGAGTTCAAAGCCGGCGTGGTCGGAACCGATGTAGACGCGCATGAAACCGAGTGTGGCATGTCCGGGGCCGGGTAGCAGGCAGCGGGGTCGGGACCTTCACCCGGCCTGGTACGGACCTTCGACTCTCGCGAAGTGGTCCACGCAACGATCCGGAATGAGGTCTTCCGATCACACCCGTTCCCGGTGTTCAATGCTCGGGCTCGCGATCCGAGCGCCCCCCACACGCAAGGAAGCGTTCATGAACACGCAACCGACCCTGACGAAGGACGGCGAGGAGACCGGTACCCCCGGGGCACCGCACTCCTCCGACGGCCTCAAGGCCGGTCTCAAGAACCGCCACCTGTCGATGATCGCCATCGGCGGCGTCATCGGTGCCGGTCTCTTCGTCGGCTCCGGCTCCGGCATCGCCGCCGCCGGTCCCGCGATCCTGCTCTCGTACGCTCTCGTCGGCGCCATGGTCGTCTTCGTGATGCGGATGCTCGGCGAGATGGCCGCCGCCCGGCCGTCCTCCGGCTCCTTCTCCGCCTACGCCGACCGCGCGCTCGGCCGCTGGGCCGGCTTCAGCATCGGCTGGCTCTACTGGTTCTTCTGGGTCGTCGTGCTCGCCGTCGAGGCGACCGCGGGCGCCAAGATCCTGGAGAGCTGGATTCCCGCCGTACCGCAGTGGGGCTGGGCGCTCATCGTGATGGTGGTGCTCACCGCCACCAACCTCGGCTCCGTCGCCTCCTACGGCGAGTTCGAGTTCTGGTTCGCCGGCATCAAGGTCGTCGCGATCGGCGCGTTCGTCGTCATCGGCATGCTCGCCGTCTTCGGCGTGCTGCCCGGCTCGGACAACCCGGGCGCCGGATTCGCGCACCTCACCGACAGCGGGGGCTTCTTCCCGATGGGCGCGGGGGCCATCCTCACCGGTGTGCTGATGGTCGTCTTCTCCTTCATGGGCAGCGAGATCGTCACCCTGGCCGCCGGCGAGTCCGAGGACCCGCAGCGGGCCGTCACCAAGGCGACCAACAGCGTCATCTGGCGCATCGGCGTCTTCTACCTGGGCTCGATCTTCGTCGTCCTGACCCTGCTGCCGTGGAACGACAAGTCGATCGTCGAGAAGGGCTCGTACGTCGCCGCCCTCGACTCCATCGGCATCGCGCACGCCGGTCAGATCATGAACGTGATCGTCCTCACCGCCGTGCTCTCCTGCCTGAACTCGGGTCTCTACACCGCCTCCCGCATGGCCTTCTCGCTCGGCCGGCGCGGTGACGCGCCCAAGGCCTTCGCCAAGGTCAACAAGCGGGGCGTGCCGGTGGCGGCGATCCTCGGCTCGGTCGTCTTCGGCTTCGTCGCGGTCTTCTTCAACTACAAGTGGCCGGACACCGTCTTCGCGTTCCTGCTGAACTCCTCCGGCGCGGTGGCGCTCTTCGTCTGGCTGGTCATCTGCGTGACCCAGCTGCGGATGCGCGGCATCATCCTGCGCGAGACGCCGGAGAAGCTCGTCGTGCGGATGTGGCTCTTCCCGTACCTGACCTGGGCGACGATCGGCATGATCGTCTTCGTCCTCGGCTACATGATCTACGACGGCGGCAGCGCCCGTGAGCAGGTCGTCCTCTCGCTGCTCGTGGCCGCGCTCGTGATCGTGATCGCGCTGGTCAAGGAGCGGTTCACGAAGGCCTCGACGGAGGCCGCGACGGAGGTCTCCGAGCGCGTCTAGCGCCGGGGCACCCACGCGAG
>NZ_JBHTSA010000185.1:0-11379 GCF_042795405.1 Streptomyces sp. NPDC056480
TCGGGCGTTGGTCACCCTGGACACCAAGCCCCTACGCGGCACATCAGGTCAGAGATACAGCCCGGTCGAGTCCGTCGTCCCCTGGAAGCGGTCCGCGGCCACCGCGTGCAGATCGCGCTCCCGCATCAGGACGTACGCCACGCCCCGCACCTCGACCTCGGCGCGGTCCTCGGGGTCGTACAGCACCCGGTCGCCGATCTCGACGGTACGGACGTTCTGACCGACCGCGACCACCTCGGCCCAGGCAAGGCGTCGGCCCACGGCCGCGGTCGCCGGAATCAGGATGCCGCCGCCGGAGCGCCGCTCCCCCTCCGGGGAGTCGGTGCGGACCAGGACGCGGTCGTGGAGCATCCGGATGGGCAGCTTGTCGTGCGTGTTCTCGCTCACGAGGTGAACCTACCTGCCCGAGTACGGCACCCGGGGCGGGGAGGGGTCGTCCCCGGAAAGGTCATCCCCTGCCCTTGCGGGAGGAGGCCGCGAGCAGCCCGATGACCGCGACGGCCACGAGCGCCGCCGGCACCACGCGCTCCAGACGGGGGGCGCCGTCCTCATGGGTGAAACGTGCCTTCACATCCGAGACGACCCGGTTGACGGCGACGAAGGCGCGTCCGGCGGTCTGGTCGACCGTCGAGGCGACCTTGGCCTTCGCGTCCCCGATGATCGTCTTCGGGTGCATCCGAATGCCGATCTCGTCGAGAGTGACGGCGAGCTGCTCGCGCCGGCGGACGATGTCCGCCTCGATCTGCGCAGGGGTCCTGGCCTCCGACACCGCGCTGCCTCCGTAGTCGTGATCCGGGTGGGTCGTGATCCGGTCGTTGATCGGTCCTTGCGGACAGTCTGTCAGCTCTGCCGCCGCCGGGCTGTCCCCGACCCCCATTAGGCTCTGAATGCGTACGCGAACGATCTCGAGGAGAGCCAGCCATGAGCGAGCGACTGCAGCCCGGCGACACCGCCCCCGCCTTCACCCTGCCCGACGCGGACGGCAACGAGGTCTCCCTCGCGGACCACAAGGGCCGCAAGGTCATCGTCTACTTCTACCCGGCGGCGCTGACGCCCGGCTGCACGAAGCAGGCGTGCGACTTCACGGACAACCTGGACGTGCTCGCCGCGGCGGGCTACGACGTCATCGGCGTCTCGCCGGACAAGCCGGAGAAGCTCGCGAAGTTCCGCGAGAAGGAGAACCTGAAGGTCACGCTGGTCGGCGACCCGTCGAAGGAGATCCTGGAGGCGTACGGCGCCTTCGGCGAGAAGAAGCTGTACGGCAAGGTGGTGACCGGCGTGATCCGCTCGACGGTCGTCGTCGACGAGGACGGCAAGGTGGAGCACGCCTTCTACAACGTGAAGGCGACCGGCCACGTGGCCAAGATCCTCAGGGACCTCTCCATCGAGGCCTGAACCGCCGGCCCGAAGCGCCGCCCCGGCGACGTGACGGACGTCGCAATCCCGGGCGACTTCCGTTTGTGAACGGCATGACCGTGCAGAAGGTCCTCTGGAGTTTCCCCCGGAGAGAGGACGTACGGCCATGCCGGCCACAGACCGCGACGGCCCCGCCGCCGATCCCGAGGCCCAGAGGCGCCATCCGCTGCTGTTCAAGGCCGTCACCCGGCGACGGCAGCCCCGGCTCCGGCGCACTGACATCACGGTCACCGACGAGGCCGCCGTCAAGCGGGCGGTGAAGGCGGCCTCCCTGGGCAATGCCATGGAGTGGTTCGACTTCGGCGTCTACGCCTACCTCGCCGTCACCCTCGGCCACGTCTTCTTCCCGTCGGGCAACGACACCGTCCAGCTGCTGTCGTCCTTCGCGACGTTCGCGGTCGCCTTCCTGGTCCGCCCGCTCGGCGGCATGGTGTTCGGCCCGATGGGTGACCGGCTGGGCCGTAAGAAGGTCCTCGCCCTGACCATGATCCTCATGGCCGTCGGCACCTTCGCGATCGGCCTGATCCCGTCGTACGCCTCCATCGGCTTCTGGGCACCGGTCCTCCTCGTCTTCTTCCGGATGCTCCAGGGCTTCTCCACCGGCGGCGAGTACGGCGGCGCCTCCACCTTCATCGCCGAATACGCCCCCGACCGCCGCAGGGGCTACTTCGGCAGCTTCCTGGAGTTCGGCACCCTCGCGGGCTACGTCGGCGCGGCGGGCCTGGTGACCGCCCTCACCGGCTGGCTCGGCTCCGACACCATGGAGGCATGGGGCTGGCGCATACCCTTCCTGGTCGCGGGCCCGCTGGGCCTGGTCGGCCTCTACCTGCGGCTCCGGCTCGACGAGACGCCCGCCTTCCAGAAGCTGGAGAGCGACTCGGCGCGCGCCTCCGACGCGGCGGACGCGGTGGAGACCTCCACCAAGGGCGACCTGGCGAAGATCTTCCGGCAGCAGTGGCCGACGCTGATCCTCTGCATCGCGCTGGTCGGCGCGTACAACATCACCGACTACATGCTGCTGTCGTACATGCCGACGTACCTCTCCGACGAGCTCGGCTACAGCGAGACGCACGGCCTGCTGATCCTGCTGCTCGTGATGGTCCTGCTGATGCTGATCATCACTCAGGTCGGCCGTCTGAACGACCGCTTCGGGCGGAAGCCGGTGCTGATGGCGGGCATGCTGGGCTTCCTCTTCCTGTCGCTGCCCGCGTTCCTGCTGATCGGCCAGGGCGGCGTACCCGCGATCACGGCGGGCATGCTGATGCTCGGCCTGTCGCTGGTCTGCCTGCTCGGCACGATGTCGGCGGCGCTCCCGGCGCTCTTCCCGACGGACGTCCGCTACGGCTCCCTTTCGGTGGGCTACAACCTGTCGGCGTCGCTGTTCGGCGGTACGACCCCGCTGGTGATCACGGCCCTGATCGGCGCGACCGGCAGCAGTCTGATGCCGGCGTACTACGCGATGGGCGCGGCGCTCGTCGGAGCGATCGCGGTCGCCTGCATGAAGGAGACGGCCCAGCAGCCGCTGGAGGGCTCCCCGCCCTCGGTGGAGACCCCGGAGGAAGCGGCCGAGATGGTGATGTCCCAGGCCCCGGAACCGAGGTTCTGACCCCCTCGCCCCCGCAGTCGGAACGGCCCGCACCGTACATCCCGGTGCGGGCCGTTCCGCTTGTCGTACGCGATATGACGTGACCGTCCGATATTCGGGTCGTTGATCCGTACGAGATCCGTACGGATGAGGGGACGCGATGGGGACGAGCGTGTACACGAGGGAGCGCCTGGAGGCGGCGGCGCAGGGCGCACGGACGCTGACGGAGGCGCTGGAGCGGTTGGGGGTGGATCCGAGAAGCCCGACGCGGAGGTATGTGCGGCCAGCACACGCACATCAGCCGCCGCGTCAGGGCCTACGGGATCGACACATCGCACTTCCGCCCTCCGTCTCGGCGCGGCGAGACCCGGCGACGCCGGACTCCCGAGGTGCTGCTCGTCGAGCAGACAGGCCCGAGAACCCGGCGCATCCCGCGCGAGCGGATCGCGTGGGCGATGACGGAGTCCGGAGTGCCCCAGCACTGCGCCCTGTGCGGCAACCAGGCCGTCTGGCTGGGCGAAACCCTCCCCCTGGAAATCGACCACATCGACGGGGACTGGCGGAACAACCGGATCGAGAACCTGCGGTTTCTGTGCCCGAACTGCCACTCGACGACGGACAGCTACCGGGGGCGCGCCAAGGGGAGGAATCGATGACGACCGGCGTGCGCTACACCCGTGAGCTGCTGGCGGAGGCGGCAGCACGCTGCTCGGACCTCGACGAGGTCATCGCCTTCCTGGGCACGCGGCCGTACGACAATCTGGGACGCCACCTGCTGAGACGCTTCGCCGACCATCGCATCGACGTCTCGCACTTTCCGCACCGGCGGAGGCGCGGCGGGCGACCACCGCGCCCAGCAGAAGAGGACCTTCGGCGCGCGGTCCTGGCGGCGACCTCTGTGGCGAGCGCCCTGCGCGCCCTGGGTCTGGCGCCCAGTGGGCAGATGCGCGCGCTCTTCCGTCTGTGGACGGCGGAGGACGGTCTCAGCACCTCCCATTTCCTGGGCCAGGCGCACCAGCGGGGCAGGCCTGGGCCGACGCCGGTCAGACGGGCCGACGACATCCTCGTCAGGCATCACGGAAAGCGACGGACAAGGAGCCACCTGCTCCGTCGCGCGCTGCGCGAGGTGGGCGTCCCCGAGAAGTGCGCACGGTGCGGCACCGGCCCTGAATGGCTCGGCAGGCCTATGACCCTTGAGGTCGACCACGTCAACGGCGACTGGAGCGACGACCGGCGCGAGAACCTGAGGCTGCTCTGCCCCAACTGCCATGCGACGACCGACACCTGGTGCCGCGGAGGACGGCGGGTAAGGTAGGGGATCGACTACGCGCCCGTACTCCAATGGAAGAGAGAATGGCTTTAGGTGCCATGTGTTGTCGGTTCGAATCCGACCGGGCGTACCAATAGAAGGGGCCTGCTGCCTGGGAATCGAAGGCAGCAGGCCCTTCCGTTTGGGCTCAGCCCAGCAGTTCCTTCACCACCGGTACCAGGGCGCGGAACGCCTTCCCCCGGTGGCTGATCGCGTTCTTCTCGGCGGGGGTCAGTTCCGCGCAGGTCACCTCGTGGTCCTTCGGCTGGAGGATCGGGTCGTAGCCGAAGCCGTTCGTGCCCACGGGGGTGTGGCGGAGGGTGCCCGGCATCGTGCCCTCGACGACGCGTTCCGTGCCGTCGGGCAGGGCCAGGGCCGCCGCGCAGGCGAAGTGGGCGCCTCGGTGTTCGTCCGCGATGTCGGAGAGCTGGGCCAGGAGCAGGTTCAGGTTCGCGCGGTCGTCGCCGTGCGTGCCCGACCAGCGGGCCGAGAAGATGCCGGGGGCGCCGTTCAGGACGTCGACGCACAGGCCGGAGTCGTCGGCCACCGCCGGCAGGCCGGTGGCCCGGGCGAGGGCGTGGGCTTTGAGGAGGGCGTTCTCGGCGAAGGTGACGCCGGTTTCCTTGACGTCGGGGATCTCCGGGTACGCGTCCGCGCCGACGAGTTCCAGGTCGAGACCTGCGTCGGCGAGGATCGCGTGGAGTTCGGTGATCTTGCCCGCGTTGCGGGTGGCGAGGATCAGACGGGTCATGCCACCGATTATCCCGGGGTGCAGACCTTGCCGATCTCGGTGGCCGCGTCGGTGATGGGGGTGATGTCCGGCGTGGTGTCGCCGTTCTTGACGGAGGCGCGGACGGTGTCGACGCCCTTGGTGAGGTCGTCGACCGCCTTGGAGAGGTCGGCGTTGTCCGTGGTGTTCTTGAGGTTGCCCAGTTCCGTGGAGATGGAGTTGAGGGATTCCTCGATCTGGGTGGCGTCGTTCGAGGCGTTGGAGACCGCCTGCTGAAGGTTGCTCACCGAGGTGGCTATGGCGTCGGCGGTCTTGACGCAGTCCATTGCTTTGTCGAGGGCTCCGCAGCCGCTCAGGACGGTGGTGAGTGCGGCGGCCGTGGCCACGGCGAGTGCGAGACGGCGCTTCAAGGCGGGTCCTCCCCCAGATGCGTACATGCGAACGACGGACGGGCGCACGGAGCTTATCCGTACGGCCCGCCCGTCAGGACGCAGTCGGGGGGTCAGAGGGTTCCTTCGAGGGCCTTGCGCTGGATCTCGGCGAGTTCGGCGCAGCCGCCGGACGCGAGGTCGAGGAGGGCGTTGAGCTCCTCGCGGTCGAAGGGCTCGGCCTCGGCGGTGCCCTGGACCTCGACGAAGCGGCCGTCGCCGGTGCAGACGACGTTCATGTCGGTGTCGGCGCGGACGTCCTCCTCGTAGCAGAGGTCGAGGAGGGGGACGCCGTCGACGATGCCGACGGAGACGGCGCCGACGGTGCCGGTGAGGGGCTTGCGGCCGGCCTTGACGAGCTTCTTGCCCTGGGCCCAGGTGACGGCGTCGGCGAGGGCGACGTACGCGCCGGTGATGGCGGCGGTGCGGGTGCCGCCGTCGGCCTGGAGGACGTCGCAGTCGAGGACGATGGTGTTCTCACCGAGCGCCTTGTAGTCGATGACGGCGCGCAGCGAGCGGCCGATGAGGCGGGAGATCTCGTGGGTGCGGCCGCCGATCTTGCCGCGGACGGACTCGCGGTCGCCGCGGGTGTTGGTGGCGCGCGGGAGCATGGAGTACTCGCCGGTGACCCAGCCTTCGCCGCTGCCCTTGCGCCAGCGCGGGACGCCTTCGGTGACGGAGGCGGTGCAGAAGACCTTGGTGTCGCCGAAGGAGATGAGGACGGAGCCCTCGGCGTGCTTGCTCCATCCACGTTCGATGGTGACGGGGCGGAGCTGTTCGGGGGTACGGCCGTCGATACGAGACATGGGACGAGCCTAGCGGGATGCGGGGAGGGGGCCGTTCCCCTGCCGGAGCCGGGCATGACGAAGGGCCCGTTCCCCTGCCGGAACGGGCCCTTCAACTGATGCGGCTGCTTACATCATGTCTTCGATGTCGGCGGCGATCGGGTCGGCGTCGGTGCCGATGACGACCTGGATCGCGGTGCCCATCTTGACGACGCCGTGGGCGCCGGCGGCCTTGAGGGCGGCCTCGTCGACCTTGGACGGGTCCACGACCTCGGTGCGCAGGCGGGTGATGCAGCCTTCGACCTCTTCGATGTTCTCGATGCCGCCGAGCCCGGCGACGATCTTCTCAGCCTTGCTGGCCATGTGTCTCTCCCTGTCCGTTCCGTTCGCGCGTACGCGAATCTCGGCGCACCTGTGGTCCGCTTTGTCACGGTAACCCACGGTTGGCCCAACTTCGCGAGCGAGTGCCGCCGTTCTGCCGAATGATGACGATCACCGGCGGCCTGTCCTCAGCGGGCTCCGGGGAGCCTATCGCAACTGGTCTACACCAGTGTGCAACGAGACGCGGACCCGGCTTGTTCCGGGCAGGGAGGACGCCGATGAGTACCGACAGCGCTGCGGCACGGCCGAAGAAGTCCGTGTGGGGCGGACTCTTCCAGGGCCTCCAGAAGATGGGCCGCAGCCTCCAGCTCCCCATCGCCGTCCTTCCGGCCGCGGGCATCATCAACCGGCTGGGGCAGCCGGACGTGTTCGGCGCGGACGGTCTCGGCTGGGACGACGTCGCCAAGGTGATGGCGGGTGCGGGCGGCGCGCTGCTCGACGGCAACCTCGGCCTGCCGCTCCTCTTCTGCATCGGTGTCGCGATCGGCATGGCGAAGAAGGCGGACGGCTCGACCGCGCTCGCGGCCGTCGTCGGCTTCCTCGTCTACTACAACGTGCTGCGCCAGTTCCCGAAGGACTGCCCGTCGGGCTCGAAGGACATCGGCGGCGGCTGCCTCGCCATCGACGACTCCTTCGCGGGTTACACGTACCAGAACCCCGGTGTCTTCGGCGGCATCGTGATGGGTCTGCTCACCGCGTACCTGTGGCAGCGCTACCACCGGACGAAGCTGGTCGACTGGCTCGGCTTCTTCAACGGCCGCCGTCTCGTCCCGATCATCATGACCTTCGTGGCGATCGCGTTCGCCGCGATCTGCCTGTGGATCTGGCCGCCGATCGGTGACGCGCTGGAGAGCTTCAGCGACTGGCTGGTCGGCCTCGGCTCCTGGGGTTCGGGCATCTTCGGCGTGGCGAACCGGGCGCTGCTCGTCATCGGCCTGCACCAGTTCCTGAACGTGCCGATCTGGTTCCAGTTCGGCACGTACGAGAAGCCGGACGGCTCGGTGGTCCACGGCGACATCCCGATGTTCCTCGCGGGCGACCCGAACGCCGGCCAGTTCCTGACGGGCTTCTTCCCGATCATGATGTTCGCGCTGCCGGCGGCGGCGCTCGCGATCACCCACTGCGCGAAGCCGCATCGCCGCAAGGAGGTCGGCGGCCTGATGCTGTCGGTGGCGCTGACGTCGTTCGTCACCGGCATCACGGAGCCGCTGGAGTACTCGTTCCTCTTCATCGCCCCGCTGCTGTACGCGGTCCATGCCGTGCTCACGGGTGTGTCGATGGCCGTGACCTGGGCGTTCGGCGTGAAGGACGGCTTCAGCTTCTCGGCCGGTCTGATCGACTACGTGATCAACTGGAACCTCGCGACGAAGCCGTGGCTGATCATTCCGATCGGTCTCGCGTTCGCGGTCGTGTACTACGCGATCTTCAGGTTCGCGATCACCAAGTTCGACCTCCAGACGCCGGGCCGCGAGCCGGACGAGATCGGGGACGAGATGGAGCGGGAGAACGTCAAGTGAGGCGGCGCGACAACGTCAGGTAGCGCTGCGGTCACCCTGGAGAGCCTGACCGTTCCGGGGCTTTCGTCCCTCCCGTAAGACCCGCGAAAGGCCCCTGGACCTGACGGTCCGGGGGCCTTATGTCGTGCATTTCCAGCTATGGCTGAGCGCACAGAATTCGCAGGTTCCTTATCTAAGTCTCACGTGCTACAACTGGTCTACACCACTCATTGGTGTAGACCACGCGGTCCAGACCACCGCGTTCCACGAGACGTCGCCGTCCCCCCTTTCCACTGTCCTCTGGCGGCGCCTTGCCTTACTGGAGGAAGTTGATGAGTACGGCCACCGCCCAGGCCGCCGCTCCCGCGAAGAAGCGCGGATCCGGCCTGTTCCAGGGCCTGCAGAAGGTCGGTCGCAGCCTGCAGCTGCCGATCGCCGTGCTGCCGGCCGCGGGTATCTTGCTCCGTCTCGGCCAGCCCGACGTCTTCGGAAAGGACGGACTCGGCTGGGACCAGGTCGCCTCCGTCTTCGCCACCGCCGGCGGCGCGGTCTTCGACAACCTGCCCCTGCTCTTCTGCATCGGTGTCGCCATCGGCTTCGCCAAGAAGGCAGACGGCTCCACCGCTCTGGCCGCGCTCGTCGGCTTCCTGGTCTACAGCAACGTGCTGAAGGCCTTCCCCATCACCGACGCCGTCGTCAACACGACCGCCAACAAGGGTGTCGACGTCGCCGCGACGTTCAACAACCCGGGCGTCCTCGGCGGCATCCTGATGGGTCTGCTCTCCGCGGTCCTGTGGCAGAAGTTCCACCGCACCAAGCTGGTCGACTGGCTCGGCTTCTTCAACGGCCGCCGTCTCGTCCCGATCATCATGGCCTTCGTCGGCACCGCCGTCGGTGTCCTCTTCGGTCTGGTCTGGGAGCCCATCGGTGAGGGCATCTCCAGCTTCGGCGAGTGGATGACCGGCCTCGGCGCCGGTGGCGCCGGCCTCTTCGGCCTCATCAACCGCGCGCTGATCCCCGTCGGCATGCACCAGTTCGTGAACACCGTCTCCTGGTTCCAGATCGGTGACTTCACCAACGCCGCCGGCGAGGTCGTCCACGGTGACCTCAACCGCTTCTTCGCCGGTGACCCGAGCGCCGGAATCTTCATGTCGGGCTTCTTCCCGATCATGATGTTCGGCCTCCCGGCCGCCGCCATCGCCATCGCCCACGCCGCTCGCCCCGAGCGCCGCAAGGCCGTGATGGGCATGATGGTCTCCCTCGCGCTGACCTCCTTCGTCACCGGCATCACGGAGCCGATCGAGTTCACCTTCATGTTCATCGCGCCGGTCCTCTACGCGATCCACGCCGTCCTGACCGCCGTGTCCATGGCCGTCACCTGGGCCTTCGGTGTCCACGCGGGCTTCACCTTCTCGGCCGGCGGCATCGACTACCTGCTGAACTGGAACCTCGCGACCAAGCCGTGGCTGATCATCCCGATCGGTCTCGTCTTCGCGGCGATCTACTACGTGGTCTTCCGCTTCGCGATCACCAAGTTCAACCTCCCGACGCCGGGCCGCGAGTCCGACGAGGAGATCGAGGACCTCACCAAGGCGTGAGCCTCACCCCGCAGCACGGAAGGGCCCCGGAACCGTACGCACGGTTCCGGGGCCCTTCCCGTTGTGGCGGCCTTCCGTGGCCGGCCTTCGTATCGCCGGGCTTCGCATCGCCGGCCTTCCCGTGGCCGGCCTGCCTTCGGCCGGCCTTCCCGTGGCCGGCCTGCCTTCGGCCGGCCTTCCCCCGGCCCGGGGACGGCCTCAGATCTCGTAGACCGCGCCCGGTCTCGCCAGCTCCGACGGGCCCGAGTACACCTGGCGCGCGTCCGCCAGGTTCTGTTCGCCGTCCGTCCACGGCGGGATGTGGGTCAGGACGAGCCGGCCCACCGACGAGCGGGTCGCCTCGGCGCCCGCCTCACGGCCGTTGAGGTGGAGGGCCGGGATGTCCTCCTTCCCGTGGGTGAAGGAGGCCTCGCAGAGGAAGAGGTCGCTGCCCTCGGCGAGCTTGTGCAGCGACTCGCAGACCCCGGTGTCCCCGGAGTACGTCAGCGAGCGGCCGCCGTGCTCGACGCGGATGCCGTACGCCTCGACCGGATGGCACACCTTCTCCGTACGGACAGAGAACGGGCCGATCTCGAAGGCCTCCGACTTCAGCGTGCGGAAGTCGAAGACCTCGCTCATCGCGCTGGGCGAGGGGGTGTCCGCGTACGCCGTGGTCAGGCGCTGCTCGGCACCCTCCGGGGCGTAGACGGGGATCGCGTCGCAGCGTCCGCCCTCGTGCCGGTAGTAGCGGGCGACGAAGTACCCGCACATGTCGATGCAGTGGTCCGCGTGGAGATGGCTGAGGAAGATCGCGTCGAGGTCGTACAGACCGATGTGTCGCTGCAGCTCGCCCAGGGCGCCGTTGCCCATGTCGAGGAGCAGCCGGAAGCCGTCGGCCTCGACGAGGTAGCTCGAACAGGCCGAATCCGCGGACGGGAACGACCCGGAGCAGCCGACGACGGTGAGCTTCATGGAGCGTGAACCTCCGTGGACGGATACGGAAAGCGCGCTGAGGGAGGGGAGGCTGTGCGGTCTGTCGAGCGTAAGGCGCTCCCGGGCCTGTCGCTCCTTTGCGGTGGCCTGTTGTGGGCGAACTCACGGGCTCTGTCACCGGTTCGGATGGATGGCGGGCCGCGTCGGCGGAGTGAGCCGCGCGCCGGTACCGTCTTGAGGTATGGACACGTCGTGGTGGCCCGCGCTGGTCGCGGTCGTGGTGATCGCTCTGGTGGTGGCGCTCGCCGACGGGCGGCGGCGGCGGTCGTCGCGCCGCCCGTCGGGACGTGCGCCGGGGCGTTCGCCGGGAGGCCCGGCAGGACGCCCGTCGGGACGGACCCGGCCGTCGACCCGGCCGCCGGGTCGGCCCACCGGGCCGCGGAAGGCTCCGTCGCGGTTGCCGCGGGCCGCGGAGATCTGGTGGGCGGACGTGCCCTTCGAGGACGGGCCCGGGTCGAAGGACCGGCCCTGTCTCGTGCTGTCGGTACGGGGGGACAGCGCGCTCGTCGCCAAGATCACCAGCAAGTACCACGACGAACGGCCGGGAGTGATCGCGCTGCCGCCGGGTGCGGTGGGGGATGCGCAGGGGCGGCCGAGCTTCCTGGAGACGGATGAGCTTCGGGAGGTGCCGGTGGATGATTTCCGGCGGAAAGCGGGGATGGCGGACCCGGTCCTCTGG
>NZ_JBHTSA010000186.1:0-11310 GCF_042795405.1 Streptomyces sp. NPDC056480
GTCCGGAAGTGTTTCCGGACGGGGGCGCCGCCGTATTGTCTTTAGAGTCAACACTCCCCGAGGAGCCGCTTCATGACCGTCCCCGTCGTCCACTCGCTGCGCGAGCAGATCCGCGAGCACATCGTGGAGGGGATCGTCAGCGGCCGCTGGAAGCCGGGCGAGCGGATCGTGGAGCGCCGGATCGCGACCGAGCTCGAAGTCAGCCAGACGCCCGTGCGCGAGGCGCTGCGCGAGCTGGAGTCGCTGCGGCTGATCGAGTCGGCGCCGAACAAGGGCGTCCGGGTCCGCAATCTGACCGCCGCCGACCTGGAGGAGAGCTACCCCGTACGCGCCGGTCTGGAGCAGATCGCGGCCGAGCTGGCGGCCGGCCGGCTCGCGGCCGACTGCTCGGCCCTGGAGCCGCACGTGGCGGCCCTGTACGAGGCGGACGCGACCTCCGACGGCACGGCCCAGGTGCGGCACACGGTGGCCTTCCACCGGGAGCTGGTGAAGGCCGCGGGGAACGCCGTCCTGCTGCACACCTGGGAGACCCTCGGCATCGAGGTCTTCACGGCCCTGTCGATCCGCTGGCTCGGCACGGTCCAGAAGTCGTACGCGGAGGAGCACCAGGAGCTGGTGGAGGCCTTCCGGCGGGGCGATCCGAACATCGGCGCGCTCGTGAAGGCGCATGTGCTGGGTTGCGCGCCGCGCGCCTGACCCCCCTTTCTCGTCACGGACAGTGAGCGGGTCCACCCTTCCGGTGGGCCCGCTCATTCGTGCGCGCATCTCCTCGGTGAGCGGCCTCTCCCCGCTCTCACCCGCGAAAACAAGGCACCGGGTGCCCCATTTCGCGGCACCCTGTGCCGACTTTCTCGATCTGAAGAGGTTTTCCCCTTCAACCCTTTGATCGATCATCGATCGTCGGTTTACAGTCTTCGGCGGGCCGCTACCCGGCCCTTCGCCCTGTCCTGCCAGACAAGGCACCCCTTCTCCACCCCCACCTGTCCGGAAGGCGGCGATCATGACCGATCCCGTAGGCAAGATTCCGAGCGAGCTCGACCAGCTCCCGGACCGTGACACCGAGGAGACCGCCGAGTGGGCGGCCTCCCTGGACGCCGTCACCAAGGCCGCCGGCCCCCACCGGGCCGCCTACCTGATGCGCCGCACGCTCCAGCACGCCGAGGGCGCGGGCCTCGCCCTGCCCAAGCTGCTGGAGACGGACTACGTCAACACCATCCCGACCTCCGCCGAGCCGACGGGCGCCGACTTCGGCGGCGACGAGGCCATGGAGCGCCGGATCACCGCCTGGAACCGCTGGAACGCGGCCGCGATGGTCACCCGCGGCTCGAAGTACGGCGTCGGCGGTCACATCGCCACGTTCGCGTCGGCCGCCTGGCTGTACGAGACCGGCTTCAACCACTTCTTCAAGGGCAAGGAAGCCGACGGTTCCGGCGACCAGCTCTACATCCAGGGTCACGCCGCGCCCGGCATCTACGCCCGCGCGTTCCTGGACGGGCGCCTGAACGAGGCCCACCTCGACAACTTCCGGCAGGAGTCCGGCGGCAACGGTCTGCCCTCCTACCCGCACCCGCGCCGCCTGCCCTGGCTGTGGGAGTTCCCGACCGTCTCCATGGGTCTGGGCCCGCTCTCCGCGATCTACCAGGCGCGCTTCAACCGCTACCTGACCAACCGCGCCATCAAGGACGTCTCCGCCTCGCACGTGTGGGCGTTCCTCGGTGACGGCGAGATGGACGAGCCCGAGTCGACCGCGGCCCTCGCCCTGGCCGCCCGCGAGGGTCTGGACAACCTGACCTTCGTCATCAACTGCAACCTGCAGCGCCTCGACGGCCCGGTCCGCGCCAACTTCAAGATCGTGCAGGAGCTGGAGGCCCAGTTCCGCGGCGCCGGCTGGAACGTCGTGAAGTCGCTGTGGGGCAACGCCTGGGACGAGCTGTTCGCGCTCGACACCACCGGCGCCCTCGTCCGCCGCCTCCGCGAGGTGCCGGACGCGCAGGTCCAGACGTACCAGACCCGCGACGCCGCCTACATCCGCCAGGACTTCTTCGGCAAGGACCCGGCGCTCGTCGCGATGGCGCAGCTGCTGAGCGACGACAAGATCCTGGAGTGCTTCCACCTCTCGCGCGGTGGCCACGAGCCGCGCAAGGTGTACGCCGCGTACAAGGCCGCCGTGGAGTTCAAGGGCGCGCCGACGGTCATCCTCGCGCAGACCGTCAAGGGCTTCACCCTCGGTGAGGGCTTCGCGTCGAAGAACGCGAACCACCAGATGAAGAAGCTCACGAACGACGAGTTCAAGAACATGCGTGACCTTCTTGAACTGCCCATCTCGGACGCGCAGTTCGCCGACGGCCAGGTGCCGTACGGCCACCCCGGCGCCGACTCCCCCGAGGTCCGCTACCTGCAGGAGCGCCGCGCGGCGCTCGGCGGCCCGGCCCCGGCCCGTCGCACCCACGCGATCGCCCCGCTGCCGGCCCCGGCCGAGAAGGCCTTCACCGCCTTCGACAAGGGCTCCGGCACGCAGTCGATGGCGACCACGATGGCCTTCGTCCGCCTGGTCAAGGACCTCATCCGCGACAAGGAGACCGGCAAGCGCTGGGTCCCGATCGTCCCGGACGAGGCCCGGACCTTCGGCATGGAGTCGCTGTTCCCGTCGCTCGGCATCTACTCGCCGAAGGGCCAGACGTACGAGCCGGTCGACCGCGACCAGCTGATGTACTACAAGGAGGCCGTCAACGGCCAGATCCTCAACGAGGGGATCACCGAGGCCGGTTCGATGGCCGACTTCATCGCCGCTTCCACCGCGTACTCCACGCACGGCGAGGCGATGATCCCGTTCTACATCTTCTACTCGATGTTCGGCTGGCAGCGGACCGCCGACCAGATGTGGCAGCTCGGCGACCAGCTCGGCCGCGGCTTCCTCGTCGGCGCCACCGCGGGCCGTACGACCCTGACGGGTGAGGGCCTGCAGCACGCCGACGGCCACTCGCCGGTGATCGCGGCGACCAACCCGGCGGCGCTGACGTACGACCCGGCGTTCGCCTACGAGGTCGCGGCCATCGTCAAGGAGGGTCTGCGCCGGATGTACGGCGAGGCCGCCGAGGGCGAGGACCAGAACGTCTTCTACTACCTCACCGTCTACAACGAGCCGATGCCGCAGCCCGCCAAGCCGGCCGGCATCGACGAGGGCATCGTCAAGGGCCTCTACCGCTTCAACACGGCGGAGTCGGCGGGCCTCGACCTGCCCGCGAACGCCTCGCGGATCCAGCTCCTCTCCTCCGGTACGGCCATCCACTGGGCCCTGGAGGCGCAGCGGCTGCTCGCCGCCGAGTGGGGCGTGGGCGCCGACGTGTGGTCCGCGACCTCCTGGACGGAGCTGCGGCGCGACGCGCTCGAGGCCGACGCGGCGCTGCTGCGCGGCGAGGAGCAGGTGCCGTACATCCGCACGGCCCTGGAGGGCGTCGAGTCCCCGGTCCTCGCGGTCTCCGACTACATGCGCCAGGTCCCCGACCAGATCGCGCAGTGGGTCGAGCAGGACTGGTCCTCGCTCGGTGCCGACGGCTTCGGCCTCTCGGACACCCGTGACGCGGCCCGCCGCCACTTCGGCGTCGACGCCCAGTCGATCGTCGTCGCGGCCCTCGCCCAGCTCGCCCGCCGCGGCGAGGTCCCGGCCTCGGCCGTGAAGGAGGCGCGCGAGCGCTACGGCCTGTAGGCCCTGCCCGGTCGTCGGTGCGGGCGCGCATGATGGGTTCATGCGCGCCGCCCGGCTGATCAAGATGGTCCTTCTCCTCCAGTCCCGTCCTTCGATGACGGCGGCCGAACTCGCCGCCGAGCTGGAGGTGTCGGAGCGCACCATCACCCGCGATGCCCTCGCCCTCTCGGAGGCGGGGGTTCCGGTGTATGCGGACCGGGGCAGGACCGGTGGGTACCGGCTCGTCGGCGGCTACCGCACCCGGCTCACGGGCCTGGCGCGCGGCGAGGCCGAGGCGCTGTTCCTGTCCGGACTGCCGGGGGCGCTGCGGGACATGGGCCTGGAGGACGCGGCCTCGGCGGCCCGGCTGAAGGTGTCCGCGGCGCTGCTGCCCTCGCTGCGGGACGCCCCGGACTCGGTGGCGCAGCGCTTTCTGCTCGACGCGCCCGGCTGGTACCAGGAGCCGGAGACCCCGGAGCTGCTGCCGCCGATCGCGGAGGCGGTCTGGGACGACCGGATGGTCTCGGCCCGCTACCGGCGCGGTGACCGCGAGGTGGAGCGCGAGCTCGCCCCGTACGGCCTCGTCCTGAAGGCGGGCGTCTGGTACCTGTGCGCGCGGTCCGGTACGGCCTTCCGCACCTACCGGGTGGACCGCTTCGCCGCCGTCGCCCTCGCCGTGGACCGCTTCGAGCGGGACGAGGGCTTCGACCTGTCCGCCTTCTGGGCCGAGCGCGCGGCGGAGTTCGCCCGGTCGATCCTGCGCGCCGAGATCGTCGTACGGCTCACGGAGGCGGGTGCCCACCGGCTGCCGTACGTGACGGACCGCGCGGCAGCCGAGGAGGCCCTCGCGGCGGCGGTCGCCGAGGACGGCGGGCTCCGGGTGGTCCTCCCGGTGGAGAGCGAAGAGGTCGCGTTCTCCCAGCTGCTCACGCTCGGCCCGGAGGCCGAGGTGCTCGCCCCGGCCTCCCTGCGCGAGCGTTTCGGTGCGGCCGCCCGCGCGATGGCCTCGCGGTACGCGTGAGGGTCAGCGGTAGTCGTTCACGTCCGGGCTGCCCTTCTCCTCGGCGAGCATGAAGCCCCAGGCGTCCGGCCGTGAGCCGTCCGCGTCGGTGAAGCCGTACTCCCCCGCGAGCTGGCCGCTCGACAGCGACCGGCCGTTCCAGCGGTGCCGGTCGGGGTCGGCCGCGAGCGCGGCGATCGCCCTCCCCACGTACACCGGGGACTCGGCGATCGCGAAGCCGGGGATCTTCTCGACGGCGTCGCGCCAGTTCTCCTCGGTGACGCCGAACGCGGTGAGCATCTGCTCGGACCTGAGCCAGCCGGGGGTGACGGAGACGGCCGTGCCGCCGTACTCCTCGAGTTCCCTGCCGAGGCCGAAGGCCATCCGGATGGGGGCGTTCTTGGCGAGGTCGTAGAAGAGGTTCTCGCGGTAGCGGGTGCCGTTGTACTCGGACGTGCCGTCGGTGACCTCGACGACGAGGCCGCCCCGGTTCCGGATGAGCAGCGGGATCGCCGTGTGGGAGGTGATGGCGTGCGTCCGCACCCCGAGTTCCAGCATCCGCAGGCCGCCGGCGAGGTCGCTCTCCCAGGTCTTGTCGCCGAAGACGAGGAGGTGCTCGCCGCCCCACACGTCGTTCACGAGGACGTCGAGCCGGCCGCGCTCCCGGTCGATCCGCTCGACCAGCGCCTTCACCTGGTCGACCTCCAGGTGGTCGGTGGGGACGGCGATGCCCTCGCCGCCGGCGGCCGTCACCAGTTCGGCGGTCTCCTCGATGGTCTCGGTGGCCCGGCCGACCTCGCTGAGCTTCTCGCGGGTGGTCCGCCCGGTGACGTACACCGTCGCCCCGGCCGCGCCGAGCTGGACGGCGATGCCGCGTCCGGCGCCGCGGGTGGCTCCGGCGACCAGGCAGATCCGTCCGCGCAGGCTGTTCGTCTGGTTCGTCTCGTTCGTCTCCGTCGTCATGCGCACCAGACTCGCAGGAAAGTACGACACCTTCTGTCCGGATTCATTTCGGGCTTTCCGGGTGCGTCGCACCTCCCGAACCAGGATGCTGGTCCCGTGATGGACGAGACGGAGTTCTGGGAGATCATCGACGCCAGCCGCGAGGACGCCGAGGGCGACCCCGAGGAACAGGCCGACCTGCTCGTGGAACGGCTGACCCGGCTGGACCCCGACTCCGTGCTCGACTACGCACGCCATTTCGAGGCCCGCTACAACCGCGCGTACCTCTGGGATCTGTGGGGCGCGGCGGCGGTGCTCTTCGACGGGGCCGGCGACGAGACCTTCGATTCGTTCCGCTGCTGGCTCATCGGCCAGGGCCGTGAGGTGTACGAGGGCGCGGTGCACGATCCCGACACGCTCGCGGAGCTGCTCGGCGACTTCGACGTGGAGATCGACGGGGACGGCGAGGAGATCGGTTTCGCGGCGGACGAGGCGTACGAGCAGCTGACCGGCGCGGAGACTCCGGACCTGGGCATTCCGATGCCTGGCGGGGAGCCGCTGGGAGCCCCGTTCGACCTGGAGGACGACAAGGTCCTCGCGGCCCGCTTCCCCCGGCTGTGGGAGCGCTTCGGGACGGTGTAGCGCGCGTCACGGATCCCGGGGAGGCCCCGGGATCCGTCGCGGCCGGAGTGCGCCGGTCAGAAGTGGGTGCCGCCGTCGATGCGGACCTCGGTGCCGGTGATGAACTTCCCGTCCTCGGAGGCCAGCATCGCGACGACGCCCGCGACGGTCTCGGGGCCCGCGAAGCCCTGGCCGAGGGCGGGGGCGAGCTTCCCGAAGAGGGACCAGTCGGCGTCCTCGGGGATGCCGGGGCCGACGCTCTGGCGGCTGGCGCCGGTGCCGTCGGTCATGCCGGAGGAGATGGAGCCGGGCTGGACCGCGGTGAAGCGGATGCCCTGCTTGGCGTACTCGGCGGCGAGCGCGTGGGTCATGGACTGGATGCCGCCCTTGCTGGCCGCGTAGGCCGCCATGTAGGGGTGCGCGAACATCGCCGAGGTGGAGGAGAAGTTCACGACGGCGGAGCCGTCGCCCTCCAGGAGCGCGGGGATCGACTCGCGGATCATCAGGAACGTGCCGGTGAGGTTGATCCGCACGACCTGCTCGAAGGAGTCGAGGCTCGTCTCGTGGGTGTGCGAGGAGCGCAGGATGCCGGCCGCGTTGACCAGGACGTCCAGGCCGCCGAGCGCCTCGACGGCGGCGGCGACACCGGCGCGTACGGAGGCCTCGTCGGCGACGTTCAGGACGACGGTGGTGAGGCGGTCGGCGGCGTCGCCGGCCTTGGCGACGGTGTCCTTGAGGCCGTCCTCGCTGATGTCCGCGGCGACGACCCGGCCGCCCTCGGCGAGCACGCGCAGGACGGTGGCCTGGCCGATGCCGGAGCCTCCGCCGGTGATGAGGGCGCGGCGTCCTTCGTAACGGGTCAGCTGGTTCATGGCGGCAACCTCTCGATGTCGAGCTTCCGGGAATCCTGGGTCCGGGACGTCGGAGGCTCCCGGGGAATGCCGCCACCGTACGCCCAAGTGGCACGATTTGCCACAGCTGCACGATGTGCACCGTCGGCAGTCGCGGGCGTACGCTTCGTACGGTGAGCACCAAGCCCGCGGGCGCCACGCCCCCCACCCCGACGCTGACGGAGCGCCGCAAGGCCGCGACCCAGCTGGACATCGCGCGCGCCGCCGCCGAGCTCTTCACCGAGCGCGGCCCCGACGGCACCACGGCCGAGGACATCGCCCTGCGGGCCGGGGTCGCGCTGCGCACCTTCTACCGGTACTTCCGCTCCAAGCAGGACGCCGTGGCCCCGCTCCTCGCGGGCGGCGGCGACCGCTGGCGCGAACTGCTCGCCGCGACGGCCACGGACGGCCCAGGCGGCGCCGGTGCCGCCCCGGGACCGGGCGCGGGGCTGCCCGAGGCCCTGGAACGCTCGATCGCCGCCTCACTGACCCCGGCGGACCCGGCGGCCGAGGAAGGACTGCGCTGGACGCGCGGGATGCTGCGCGCGGCCGCCGAGGACCCGGCCCTGCGGGCCGTCTGGTACCGGGTCAACCAGGAGTCGGAGGAGCGGCTGCGCGAGGTCGTCGCCGGCCTCGCCGGTCCGGGCGCGGACCCGCTGGAGGTACGACTCGCGGCGGCGGCGGCCACGGACGCGATCCGGATCGCGCTGGAGAGCTGGGCGGAGACGGACGCGCCGGTACGGGGCGAGGGCGCCCCGGCCGAGCTCGCGGTCCGCTGCCTGCGCGAACTGATGGGCGGAATGCGGCTGCTGAACCCGGACGTCAGCGGAGGGTCAGCGACCGGCCCATGAGGACGTCGTCCACGTACTCCCCGGCCAGGAACATCTCCCCCGGCAGCACGCCCTCCACCGCGAAGCCCTCGGAGGCGTAGAGCGCGCGGGCCGGGGCGTTGTGGCCGAGCACCCGCAGGGTCATGCGGACGGCGCCGTCCGCCCGCGCCTTGTCCATCGCGGCCCGCAGCAGCGCCCGCGCCACGCCGTGCCCCCGCACGGCCTCGGCCACCACGAGCCCCTGGATCTGCCGCACGTGGGCGGTGGCGGCGAGCGGGGTCGGCGCCACCACCCGGATGTAGCCGACGACCACCTCCTCGCGCACGGCGAGGAGGTAGTCCCCCGGCAGGTGGCGCTCGTCGAAGAAGGGCTCGTACGGCGGCACCGGGGCGGGCAGCACCGCGTGCAGGGGCGACCACGCGGCCCGGTCGAGCTCGGCGAGGGTGGCGTCGTCCGCGCGTTCGGCGGTACGTATCAGGGTCTCCGGCACGATCATGACCGCCACTGTGCCACGCGCCCGCCCGGGAGGGCAGGATGGTGCCATGCAGCGTTCCGCCACTCGCAAGCGCGTCGCCGTCACCGGTGCCTCCGGGCTCATCGGCTCCGCCCTCGTCCGCTCCCTGCGCGCCGACGGCCACGACGTCGTCCGGCTCGTCCGCAGGCCCGCCCTGACCGCCGACGAGGTCGAGTGGGACCCGAAGCGGCTGTACGTGGACGCCGCCGGGCTCGTCGGCGTGGACTCCGTCGTGCACCTGGCGGGCGCCGGGGTCGGCGAACGCCGCTGGAACGACGCGTACAAGCAGGAGATCCGCGACAGCCGCGTCCTCGGCACGACGGCGATCTCCCAGGCCCTCGCCTCCCTCGCCGACCCGCCGGAGAGCCTGGTGTGCGGCACGGCGCTCGGCTGGTACGGGGACACCGGCAGCCGCGCGGTCGACGAGAGCGCCCCGGCGGGCACGGGCTTCCTGCCCGAGGTCTGCGTGGAGTGGGAGGCCGCCGCGGCCCCCGCCGAGGAGGCCGGCATCCGCGTCACCTACGCCCGCACCGGCCTGGTGGTGGCGCGCGAGGGAGGAGCGTGGGGACGGCTGTTCCCGGTCTTCCGGGCCGGACTCGGCGGACGGATGGGCGACGGCCGCCAGTACTGGTCGTTCATCTCCCTCCACGACGAGGTGGCCGCCCTGCGCCATCTCGTCGACACCCCGGCGCTCTCGGGCCCGGTGAACCTGACCGCCCCCGAACCCGTCACCAACCGCGAGGTGACGGCGGCGATGGGCCGGGTGCTGCGCCGGCCGACCCTCTTCACCGTGCCCGCGCCCGCGCTGAAGGTGGTGCTCGGGGACTTCGCGCAGGACGTGCTGGGGAGTCAGCGGGTGCTGCCGGGACGGCTGTTGGAGACCGGATTCGACTTCGCGTTCCCGACGATCGACGACTCCATCAGGGCCGCCGCGCGCTGAACCGCACACCGCTCCCCCTCCCTCACTCCCCCTCCGTGCTCCCCCGTGCCGCACGCACCCCGGTGCGCGCGGCTGGCACCCGTGGGAGCGCTGCCTAGGCTCGACGAGAACGGCGAACTCGGGCATTCCGGAGGCTCGTTGGGGGCATAGGCCTCCCACTGGCCGCGCCGACCTGGGGAGGGGCACGTGCTCAACAGCGCAGACAGCGCAAGGACCGCACAGCGTACGAACGTCGATGCCGATGTCGATGTCGACCTCGGCATCGCGCAGACCGTCGACGTCGTCATCGTGGGAGCCGGGGTCGCGGGACTCGCCGCGGCCCGCCGGCTCACCGACGCCGGGCTCACCGCCGTCGTCCTGGAGGCGGAACCCCGCGTCGGGGGCCGGATGGCGACCGAGGCCGTCGACGGCTTCCTGCTCGACCGGGTGGGACCGCTGCTCACCCTGTCGTACGAGGAGCTCCGGGCCGCCCCCGGGCTCGACGGCCTGGTGCTGCGGCCGTTCGCCCCGGGGGTGCTCGTGCACAGCGACGGACGGTACGCGCGGTGGGGCGCCCCGCACCCGCGCCGGACGGCCGGCGCGCCCCGGAGCACGGGGCACCGGAGCGTGGGGGGAGCGTTCAGTGTGGCGCGCGCCCTCGCGAGCGCCCCCCGGCATCCGGCCGCCTCGCTCGACCAGGCGCGGCTCGGCGCGTCCCTCGTCCGGCTCGCGGCGACCCCGACGCAACGCATCCTGGCCCGCCCCGAGCGGACCGCCCGCGAGGCGCTGACCGCGCGGCTGCCCGCCAGGACCGTCCAGGGCGTGCTGCGGCCCCTGCTCGCGGCGCTCCTCGGCGACCCGGACCTCGGCATGTCGAGCCGCCGCGCGGACCTGGCGCTGCGCGCCTTCGCCCGGGGCCGGCTCGCGGTGCCCGAGGGCGGGGCGGCCGCGCTCCCGGAGCGGCTCGCGGCGGCGCTGCCGCCGGGCACGGTACGGACGGGGGTCCGGGTCACGGAGGCGTCGATCTCGCGGGTGACGACGGCGGAGCACGGGGTGTTCCGGTGCCGGTCGGTCGTCCTCGCGACGGGGGCGCGGACGGCCGCCGAGCTGCTGCCCGGTCTGCGGCGGCCGGCCTTCCACGCCGTGACCGTGCTGCACCACACGGCGCCGGTGGCGCCGACGGCCGACCCGACGCTGCTCCTGGAGGCCGACCCGGACGGGCCGGTGGCCCACACGGCGGTGATGAGCGCGGTGGACCCGGGACGGGCGCCGGAGGGCCGGACGCTGATCACCTCGACGGTGCTCGGAACGCCGCCGGACGACACGGAACGGCGGGTCCGCAAGCACCTCGCGACGCTGTACGGCACGTCGACGGACGAGTGGGAGCTGCTGACCCTGCGTCACACGCCGGACGCGGTCCCGTCGATGCCGCCGCCGCACGACGCGGACCGCTCGGTCCGCCTGCTCGCGGGCCTGTACGTCTGCGGCGACCACCGCGCGACGAGCACCCCCCAGGGCGCCCTGACCTCGGGGCAGCGGGCGGCGGCGTCGCTGCTTCGGGACTTGGGGCTGAGGGCCGGGACGCAGGAGGACGAGGAGGCGGCGTAGGGGGTGGCGGGGGCGCAGGGGGTGACGGGGCGCGGAGGGTGGCGGGGCCTCACCGACGCCCGAAGCCCGCGCCCCTCACGAGCCGCGCCCCCGTTGTGGGCATTCGTTCCGCTGGGACGGAACCCGCCCCCACCCCGTTGTGGGCATTCGTTCCGCTGGGGCGGAACGGGTGGGCACAACGGAACGGCGCCCTCTGCCGGGCCTAGGCTCCCTGCGCCTGGACCCGCACCACAGGTGCGGCGCACAAGAGGTGCGGGTCCAGGCACAAGGGGCGGAGGCGCCGCCAGAGCGCGCCGTCCCG
>NZ_JBHTSA010000187.1:0-10954 GCF_042795405.1 Streptomyces sp. NPDC056480
ATCTGGCGTTGATTTTTGGCACGCTGTTGAGTTCTCAAGGAACGGACGCTTCCTTTGTACTCACCCTCTCGGGCTTTCCTCCGGGCTTCCCTTCGTGTTTCCAACCTTACCAGATCGTTTTCCGTTCCGTTTCCGGTTCGGAGTTTGTATCCGGTGGCCTGTTGGCTGCCTTTCGCCTTTCGGCGTGTTCACTACGTTAGCTGATTTCTTCGGCGACTCATAATCGAGCAATCGAATTCGAATTCCGGCATGCCGAAATAAGCCCCTGCTGGGGAGTCATCTTGAGTAGTGGGTGGCAGCTGCGGGGTGCTTGAACAAGCAGGCCCGTAACCAGCTGCTCGGGCTACGTTAGGCGGTCGGACGTCCTGAGTCAAGTGTGCGTCTCCGGGGCGTATGAGGGCGATACGGACTCACCGTCGGGTCCGCGTCGATCCAGAAGCGCCAGGGGTGCGGGGCGCCGTCGCCGCCGACCCCCGTGCGGGGGCCGTTGCGGATGCGGTCGGGGGCCGGCGGGGTGCCGGTGAGGAGCCCGAGAGGGGCGTCCGGGCCGGCACAGGTGTCGGTGCCGTTCAGGGAGAGGCCGATGTCGAGGGCCGTGGCCAGGCGGGCCGGGCCCTTGGCCAGTTCGTGGTCGTGGCGGGCCGAGCGGCGGCGGGGGCGGGCCAGGTCGGCGCCCTTCAGGACCTCCCCCGCGCGCAGCAGCACCCCGCTCGCCTCGCCCTCGGGGCCGCAGACCAGGTTGAGGCAATGCCACATGCCGTAGGTGAAGTAGACGTACGCGTGTCCGGGCGGGCCGAACATGACGGCATTGCGTGCCGTACGGCCCCGGAAGGCGTGCGAGCCGGGATCGATCGCTCCGGCGTACGCCTCCACCTCCGTCAGGCGCAGTTCCATCAGGCCTTCGGTGGAACGGCGGACGAGGGTGCGGCCGAGGAGGTCGGGCGCGACCTCGAGGACCGGGCGGTCGAAGAAGGTCCGTGGGAGCGGCGTACGGTCGGGGCTCTCGCTCATGGCGCACGAGCGTAGTGGGGGTCCGGCGGGGAACCGACTACGGTCGTCGCGCGTATGTAGGGGTCAGGACTGAGAAGGAGTGAAGGTCATGGGATTCAAGAAGCTGCTCGCGAGCCTGGGTGCCGGTGGGGCCACCGTGGAGACGGTGCTCACCGAGGAGAACGTGGTTCCGGGCGGTGTCGTCCAGGGTGAGGTCCGGATCCAGGGCGGCAGTGTCGACCAGCAGATCGAGGGGCTGTCCGTCGGCCTGCAGGCGCGGGTCGAGGTCGAGGGCGGCGACCAGGAGCACAAGCAGGACATCGAGTTCGCCAAGGTCCGTCTGGGCGGTGCCTTCGAGGTCAAGGCCGGCGCGGTGCACGTGGTGCCGTTCGGTCTGGAGATCCCGTGGGAGACGCCGGTGACCTCGGTCTCGGGGCAGCAGCTGCGCGGGATGAACATCGGTGTGACCACCGAGCTGGAGATCGCGCGTGCCGTGGACTCCGGTGACCTGGACCCGGTCAACGTGCACCCGCTGCCGGCGCAGCAGGCGATCCTCGACGCGTTCCTCCAGCTGGGCTTCCGCTTCAAGAGCGCGGACATGGAGCGCGGGCACATCCGCGGGACGCGGCAGAAGCTGCCCTTCTACCAGGAGATCGAGTTCTTCGCGCCGCAGCAGTACCGGGGTCTGAACCAGGTCGAGGTCAGCTTCGTCGCGGACGACCGTGAGATGGACGTCGTCCTGGAGATGGACAAGAAGCCGGGTCTGTTCGGTGAGGGCAGCGACTCGTTCCGCGCGTTCAAGGTGGGTCTGGAGGACTTCCACGCGACCGACTGGGCGGCTTACCTGAACCAGTGGCTCGCCGAGGTCGGCGGCCGCCGCAACTGGCTCTAGGCTCGGGCCCGTAAAGGCTGCTGAGGCAGTACGGGCGATACGGAGGTTTCGACGTGTCCGAGGGCAAGAGGGCGCCGCTCCCGCACGACTTCCATCCGCCGGTGGCGGCGTTCACCGTGGTGAGCGACGACATCGCGCCGGGCGGGGTCCTGAAGGACGCGCAGGTGTACGCGGCGGGGAACACCTCGCCGCAGCTGCGCTGGGAGGGGTTCCCGGCGGAGACGAAGAGCTTCGCCGTCACCTGCTTCGACCCGGACGCCCCGACGGGCAGCGGGTTCTGGCACTGGGTGCTGTTCGACATCCCGGTGTCGGTGACCGAGCTGCCCGCCGGTGCCGGGTCGGGATCGTTCGAGGGGCTGCCGGCCGGGGCCGTGCACGTCCGGAACGACTACGGCTCGAAGGACTTCGGCGGTGCCGCTCCCCCGGCGGGGGAAGAGCACCGCTATGTGTTCACGGTGTACGCGGTGGACAGCGAGAAGCTCGGTCCGGACGGCGATGTGTCGCCTGCGGTGGTGGGGTTCAACCTGCGGTTCCACACGCTGGGGCGTGCCCAGTTGATCGGTGAGTACGCGGCTCCCGCGGCGGTCTGATCGTTCGTTTGTTGTTTGCCCGCTTCTGGTCTTGGAGAGATCAGAAGCGGGCATCTTTTGTTGCGCGGGAAATATTGCGTTGTCCGACCCCGGCCGGCCCGGCCATCGTTGATCCAGGCCCCACCGCCCCGCTCCGGGGCCGGGCCTGCACACGGGAGGTGGGCACAATGCGGGACACGCTGGTACTCAACGCGAGCTTCGAGCCGCTGTCGACGGTCTCTCTCAACCGTGCGGTGGTGCTCGTCCTGACGGACAAGGCCGTCGTCGAGCACGCCCATCCCGATCTGCGGGTCCGAGGTGCGGCCGTCGATCTTCCGGTGCCGCGGGTGATCAGGCTGTGCCGCTACGTCCGGGTGCCGTTCCGAAGACAGGCACCGTGGTCGAGGAGGGGGGTGCTGGTGCGGGACCAGCACCGGTGCGCGTACTGCGGGCGGCGGGCGACGACCGTCGACCACGTGGTGCCGCGTGCCCAGGGCGGTGGGGACAGCTGGCTGAACACGGTCGCCTCCTGCGCCGAGGACAACCACCGCAAGGCGGCCAGGACGCCGGAGCAGGCGGGGATGCCGCTGCTGTTCCAGCCGTTCGAGCCGACGCCCGCGGACGCGATGCTGCTGGCGATGCGGGCGAGCGAGCGCTCGGAGCTGCCGGACTGGCTGTCGAAGGCTGCCGCGTAACCCTGTCCCGTGCGGAAGGGCCCGCCTCCCCCGGTGTGGGGAGGCGGGCCCTTCCGCCTTTCCGGCCGACGCGCCTAACGGAGTGTCAGCTGGAGGATGGCGATGACGCCGACGGCGATGATCACTCCGCGCAGGACCGTGGGCGGCAGCCTGCGGCCGACCTTGGCGCCGATCTGGCCGCCGATGGTGGAGCCGACGGCGATGAGCAGGACGGCCGTCCAGTCGAACTCGGCGACGAAGAGGAAGAACACGGCGGCGACGCCGTTGACGAGGGCGCCGAGGATGTTCTTGACGGCGTTGATCCGCTGCAGGGTGTCATGGAGCAGCAGGCCCATCAGCGAGAGGTAGAGCACGCCCTGGGCGGCGCCGAAGTATCCGCCGTACATGCTGGCGAGAAGGAGGCCGACGAGGAGGGCGGGGCCGCCGTCGGGGTGGGCCTCGGTGCCGGTCTGTTCGCGGCGGCGCTTGACGGCGGCGGCGATGCGGGGCTGCAGGACGACCAGGACGAGCGCGAGTCCGATGAGGACCGGGACGATCGCGTCGAAGGCGTCGGACGGCAGCGCGAGCAGCAGGATCGCGCCGATCAGGCCGCCGACGAGGGCGGCGGCGCCGAGACGGATGATGCGGTGCTTCTGGCCCTTGAGTTCGGCCCGGTAGCCGATGGCTCCGCTGATGGAGCCGGGGACGAGGCCGAGGGCGTTGGAGACGTTCGCGGTGATCGGGGGGAGTCCGGTCGCGAGAAGGACCGGGAACGTGATGAGCGTTCCCGATCCGACGATGGTGTTGATGGTGCCGGCGCCGATGCCGGCGGCGAAGACTGCCAGGGCTTCCCAGATGGACAACGCCATCTCCTTACATGGTCAGTGAGTCGCCTCCCCGCCCTGACGTCGTCGGGGTCGAGGGGCTCGCACCGATCATGCACGAGGATTACGTGTACGTGTCAGTCAACCGAGGGTTCGTCTCGCCTTTCGGGCGAGGGGATCTTGGTGTTGAAGCCGGGGACGTTGCCGTCCTTGTTGCCGAAGGCGCCCGAGAGGCCCTTGAGGGCGTCGCCGATCTCGCTGGGCACGATCCAGAGCTTGTTGGCGTCGCCCTCGGCGATCTTCGGGAGCATCTGGAGGTACTGGTACGAGAGCAGCTTCTGGTCCGGGTCTCCGGCGTGGATCGCCTCGAAGACCGTGCGGACGGCCTGTGCCTCGCCCTCGGCGCGCAGCGCGGCGGCCTTGGACTCGCCCTCGGCGCGCAGGATCGCGGACTGCTTCTCGCCCTCCGCGGTGAGGATGGCGGACTGGCGGGTTCCCTCGGCGGTGAGGATCGCGGCGCGCTTGTCGCGCTCGGCGCGCATCTGCTTCTCCATCGAGTCCTGGATGGAGGTCGGCGGCTCGATCGCCTTGAGCTCGACGCGGTTGACGCGGATGCCCCACTTGCCGGTGGCCTCGTCGAGGACGCCGCGGAGGGCGGCGTTGATCTCCTCGCGGGAGGTCAGGGTCCGCTCCAGGTCCATGCCGCCGATGATGTTGCGCAGGGTGGTGACGGTGAGCTGCTCGATCGCCTGGATGTAGCTGGCGACCTCGTAGGTCGCGGCCCTCGCGTCGGTCACCTGGTAGTAGATGACCGTGTCGATGTTGACGACGAGGTTGTCCTGGGTGATCACCGGCTGCGGCGGGAACGGGACGACCTGCTCGCGCAGGTCGATCCGGTTGCGGATCGAGTCGATGAACGGGACGACGATGTTCAGCCCGGCGTTGAGGGTGCGGGTGTAGCGGCCGAAGCGCTCCACGATCGCCGCGCTCGCCTGCGGAATGACCTGAATCGTCTTGATCAGGGCGATGAAGACGAGCACCACCAGAATGATCAGGACGATGATGACTGCTGACATCGTGTTCCCCGTGCCCTTCGCTGCCGGTTGACTGCCGGGTGGCTTTCGATGATCGAGTTTCGCAGATGACGGAATGTCATGGGCGAGGTTCGGTCACATCACGACGGCGGTGGCCCCGTCGATGTCCACGACGTCGACCTGCTCGCCCGGTTCGAAGGTCTGATCGGAGTCCAGCGCCCGGGCGGACCAGATCTCGCCCGCGAGTTTGATGCGCCCTCCCCCGCTCGCGTCGACCCGCTCCAGGACCACGGCCTGACGCCCCTTCAGGGCGTCGATACCGGAGGCGTGTTGGGGTCTGCCGTCGCGGTGGCGGGCGGCGATGGGGCGTACCACCGCGATCAACGCGACCGAGACGACGGCGAAGACGAGTACCTGGGGCACGATGCCGAAGCCGAGGGCGGCGGTCACCGCCCCCGCCACCGCTCCGACGGAGAACATGCCGAATTCGGGCATCGCGGTCAGGACCAGCGGAATGCCGAGCCCCACCGCGCCGATCAGCCACCAGACCCATGCGTCGATGTCCACATGGTCATGGTAGGGCGGTGGGGTCCTGCGGGACAGGGCGCGGGCGGCTGTGCGGGACGCCGGCGCTTCCTCCGCTACTTCAGGGGCAGGCCGTGGGCGGTCCAGCGGTCGCCGACGCGCTCGACGACGAGCGGCAGGCCGAAGCAGTGCGAGAGGTTGCGGGAGGTCAGCTCCATCTCCACGGGGCCGGCCGCGAGCACCTTGCCCTGACGGATCATCAGGACGTGGGTGAAGCCGGGCGCGATCTCCTCGACGTGGTGGGTGACCATGATCATGGAGGGGGCGTACGGGTCGCGGGCGAGGCGGCCGAGACGGCGGACGAGGTCCTCGCGGCCGCCGAGGTCGAGGCCGGCGGCGGGCTCGTCGAGGAGGAGGAGCTCGGGGTCGGTCATCATCGCGCGGGCGATCAGGGTGCGCTTGCGCTCGCCCTCGGAGAGGGTGCCGAACCTCCGGTCCAGGTAGTCGTTCATGCCGAGGCGGTCGAGGAAGGCCTTGGCGCGCTGCTCGTCGACCGGGTCGTAGTCCTCGTGCCAGGTGGCGGTCATGCCGTACGCGGCGGTGAGGACGGTCTCCAGGACGGTCTGGCGCTTGGGGAGCTTCTCCGCCATGGCGATGCCGGCCATGCCGATGCGGGGGCGGAGCTCGAACACGTCGGTGCCGACGCCGCCGAGCCGCTCGCCCAGGATGTCGGCGGTGCCCTTGGTGGGGAAGAGGTAGCTGGAGGCGATGTTCAGAAGGGTGGTCTTGCCGGCGCCGTTGGGTCCGAGGATCACCCAGCGCTCGCCCTCCTTGACCGACCAGGAGACCTCGTCCACCAGAGCCCGTCCGTCGCGGACCACGGATACGTCCACCAGCTCCAGTACATCGCTCATGAGCGCGTTGTCTCCCCTTGCGGTCGAGTCGTGTCGTCGCCTTGCGCCGGTGGGCGCGGCGTCCAGGGGAAAACCTACGTTATCGACGGAGCGGGCCGGTCCCTAGGGCTTCCTTTGAGTCCCCCGGTGCGCCCGGGACTCCCCCTAGTCTTGGGGAATGCTTTCGGAACCACGCTCAGGACGCCTGGCCGCTTGGGGCAATGCCCTGCTGGCCGGGGCGGTGTCGCCGGACGAGGCGGCGCTGGCCATTGTCGGGGAGGACGCGGTGCACCGCGTGGAGGGGCTGCCGGGTGAGGCGCGGCCGGTGGGGCTGACGCTGGCGCTCGGCCGGCTGCGGCGGCTCGGGGTGACCGGGTGGCGGGTGGCGCTGCCGGCGCCGGGGCATCCGCTGGGGCTGAGCGGGCCGCCGGACTTCAACGCGCGCGCGTTGGAGGCGGAGGAGGCGGTGGTGGGTCACGGCGCGCCGTACGGCCTCGTGCCGGAGGTCTCGGAGGCGGGGCCGGCGGGCGACGTCCATGTGGAGGTGGTCTGGCGGTGCCTCGCGGTGCGGGACGCGCCGCCGGCGGACGTGCCGTCGCTCGGCGAGGCCGAGCGGGAGCTGGCGGAGGCCCTGAGGGACGCGACGGCGGTCCTGACCCGGCTGGACGTGGCGGCCTCGGGCCCGGCGGCGGACGCGGCGCGCGAGGCGTACCGGGCGCGGGCGGAGGTGGGCCGCGAGGTCCTCGCCCCGGGCTACCCGCCGAGGGCGGTGCGGGTCCTGGAGCTGGCGCAGCGGGTGGGCCTGCTGGTGGACCTGGCGTACGACCACGGACACGGGGGCGCGGTGAGCGCATCGGAAATGGCGGCGCGGGGGGAGGCGCTGCGGCCGGTGGAGAGGGTGGCCCGGCGGGCCCAGGTCGCCGCGTACAACGCCTACGTGGAGGAACGGGAACGCCAACAGGGCCCCTGACCCCCCACCGGCGGACGGAGTCCGAAAGGCGCCCCCGGCGCCCAGCGGCGCGAGGAGCGCGTCGGAGGAGGGGGACGCGGAACCGGCCCCCGGGGGATCTTCCCGGGGGCCGGTCGGTTCGTGCGGCGGTCAGCCGTTGAGGGCGTGGTTGCCGAAGGCCGGGTTGAGCAGGCCGATCACGTTGACCGTGTTGCCGGAGACGTTCACGGGGACGTGGACCGGGACCTGCACCAGGTTGCCGGACGCGACGCCCGGGGACTCGACGGCCTTGCCCGTGGCCTCGGCGCCGTGGGCGGAGGCGACACCCGCACCGGCGGCGACGATGCCACCGGCGACCATGGTGAGGGCAGCGGCCTTCTTGAGGTTCTTCACTTGGTACATCCTCCTGGTCATCGCTGCGGCCGGTCAGCCGCAGCACGCCTTGGAGAACGCGGCGCGCTCCGTCAGGTTGCGCCGAACGGGGGACATACACACGACGGTATGAAGGACAGAACGGTCGTGCGCCCGGCGCACGAGGGGGCGCGCGCGTCAGTCGGTGAGGCCGTGGCGGACGGCCCAGAGGGCCGCCTGGGTGCGGTCCGCGAGGTCGAGCTTCATCAGGATGTTCGAGACGTGGGTCTTCACCGTCTTCTCGGAGAGGACCAGCGCGCGGGCGATCTCGCGGTTGGACCGGCCGTCCGCGATCAGGCCGAGGACCTCGCGCTCCCGTTCCGTGAGGGTCGAGCCGCGTCCCGTACCCCCGTGGGAGTCGTCCTGGCTGAGCAGCGCGCCGGCGACCTCGGGCTGGAGCAGGACGTGCCCGGCGTGGACGGAGCGGATCGCGCCGGCCAGCGCGTCGGGGTCGATGTCCTTGTAGACGTATCCGGAGGCTCCGGCGCGGAGCGCGGGGACCACCGTCCGCTGCTCGGTGAAGCTGGTGACGACGAGGACCTTCGCGGGGTTGTCGAGGTCGCGGAGCCGCTTCAGCGCCTCGATGCCGTCCGTCCCCGGCATCTTCACGTCCATGAGGACCACGTCGGGGCGGAGCTCCTCGGCCCTGGCGACGCCCTCGGCGCCGTCGGAGGCCTCCCCCACCACCTCTATGTCGTCCTGCACCTCCAGAAAGGTGCGCAGGCCTCTGCGGACGACCTGGTGGTCGTCGACCAGCAGGACACGGATCTGCTTGTCAGCCACCGGGTACCTCCATCTCGATCGTGGTGCCCTCGCCGGGCGCCGAGGTCACGGTGAGCGATCCGCCGACGCCGCCCGCCCGGTCCCGCATGGAGACCAGGCCGAGGTGGCGCCCCGCACTGCGGACCGTACGCGGGTCGAAGCCCTTGCCGTCGTCGGCGACGGTGAGCCGCGCGCCCTGGCCCGCGCGGGTGAGGGAGACGGTGACGAGCCCCGCGTCCGAGTGCCGCAGGGCGTTGTGCAGGGCCTCCTGGGCGACCCGCAGCACCGCTTCCTCCTGCGCGGCGGGCAGCGCGCGCGTCCCGGGGCTCTCGAAGGTGACCCGGGCGGTGTGGGCGCGGTCCAGGACCTGGATGTGGGTACGGAGGGTGTGGACGAGGCCGTCCTCGTCGAGGGCGGCGGGGCGGAGCTCGACGACGGCGGCGCGCAGCTCGTCGGCGGCCTCGGCGGCGAGCAGGGCGACCTGCTGGAGCTCGCCCTTGGCGCGGGCGGGGTCGCGGTCGACGAGCGCGGCGGCGGCCTGGGCGGTCAGCCGGAGCGAGAAGAGCTTCTGGCTGACGGCGTCGTGCAGCTCGTGGGCGAGGCGGGAGCGCTCCTCGGCGATGGTGAGCTCGCGGCTGCGCTCGTACAGACGGGCGTTGGTGAGGGCGATGGCCGCGTGCTGGGCCAGGATCGAGAGGAGTTCCTCGTCCTCGGCCGTGAAACCGCAGCCGCCGTCCTTCTTCGGGCAGCGCTTGTTGGCGAGGAAGAGGGCGCCGAGGATCTCGTCGCCGTCCCTGACGGGGAGGCCGAGGAAGTCGGACATCTCGGGGTGGGCGGCGGGCCAGCCCTCGAAGCGGGGGTCCTCGCGGACGTCGGCGAGCCGCTCGGGCTCGGCCTTGTGGAGCATCGCGGCGAGGATGCCGTGCTGCCGGGGCAGCGGGCCGATCGCCTTCCACTGTTCGTCGCTGACGCCGTCGACCACGAACTGGGCGAAGCCCCCGTGGTCGTCGGGGACGCCCAGGGCCGCGTACTCGGCGTCGAGCAGCTCGCGGGCGGAGGCGACGATCGTCTTGAGGACGTCGCGGACCTCCAGATGGCGGCTCATGGCCAGGAGGGCGGTGCTCACGGCGGCCAGGCCGGAGCTCGGTCGATGGCTCATGTGTTCACCGTACCGGCGGGTCGTGACGGTCCGTATCCGTCCGGAGACCGCGGAGGAGGGGGACCGGGGACCTAGGTCGTAGTGCCTGGGGGGCGCTGTCCTCCTTCAGGAGGGGGGGACTTACTGTGCGCATTGCTCACGCAACGGCTGGTGAGTTCGTTACGTGCCCGATGTGAGCCCGCGCATAGGACCCAGGTCACTTACGAAGTCCCCTAGTGGACATCGGAAGGGGGGGTCAGGGTGGGGTGAGCCCGACATAAGGGGGCTTCTGTGGTCCGTGCACGGGCCCCTGATCCACTACCCGGGTTCGTACGTCACACCTTTGCCACGGCATTTTGCGGCCGCTAAGAATTGCCCCCGTCGCCGCCGAGTTGGCGAGACACCGCCCCGGTGGAGCGACCCCCAGCGATTCGAAGAGGTAGTCCGTTATGTCTGCGAACACCCCTGGCCACATTCGTGGTCTGAAGAAGACCCACAAGG
Organism: Streptomyces sp. NPDC056480; assembly: GCF_042795405.1. NCBI lineage: Bacteria > Bacillati > Actinomycetota > Actinomycetes > Kitasatosporales > Streptomycetaceae > Streptomyces > Streptomyces sp. NPDC056480. The sequence continues at coordinate 10,163 of NZ_JBHTSA010000187.1, forward strand.
CCACGATCGCCGGCGTCGCCGCTCTGGGCGCCGCGGCGCTCACCCTCTCCCTCGTCCCCGGCAACGGCTCGACCGAGACCGAGCCCCAGGCTCTCTCCGGTACGCAGCAGGTCGCCTGGTCGTACAACGCGAGCAGCCCGCAGGCGAAGGCCCTGGCCGCCAGCGTGACCGAGCAGCACACCACCGTCGGCCTCAAGGCCAAGCAGGAGGCCGCGGCGAAGGCCGAGGCCGCCGTCAAGGCCAAGGCCGCCGCCGCGGCCAAGGCGAAGGCCGACGCGCAGGCCAAGGCCGCCGCGAAGGCGAAGGCGGACGCCAAGGCGAAGGCCGCGGCGAAGGCGAAGGCCGACGCGAAGAAGCGTGCCGCGGCGAAGACGGCCGCGAGCCGCTCCGTCGCCCGCACCCCGGTCTTCGCGAACAACCTCGACGGCTGGATCCGCGAGGCGCTGTTCATCATGGACAAGCACAACATCCCGGGCACGTACAACGGCCTGCACAAGAACATCATGCGTGAGTCCAGCGGCAACCCGCGGGCCATCAACAACTGGGACATCAACGCCATCAACGGCGTCCCGTCGAAGGGCCTGCTGCAGGTCATCTACCCGACCTTCAAGGCCTACCACATCCCGGGCACCAAGTTCGATCAGTACGACCCGGTCGCCAACCTCGTCGCCGCCGCCAACTACGCGGCCGACCGCTACGGCTCGATCGACAACGTCAACAGCGCGTACTGATCGCACTCGGTCCGCTGTCGCACGCCGAAGGGCGGCACCCCCCGCACTGGGGGTGCCGCCC
>NZ_JBHTSA010000188.1:0-10945 GCF_042795405.1 Streptomyces sp. NPDC056480
ATCGTTGTTCTGTTCCCCGTACTCGAAGGAAAGGCCGCGGCCACGATGGTGCAGATCAAGACCCCCGAGCAGATCGCGAAGATGCGCGAGGCGGGGCTGGTCGTCGCCGCCATTCACGCGGCGACGCGTGAGGCCGCCGTGCCGGGCGCCACGACGAAGGACCTGGACGAGGTCGCGCGGAAGGTCATCGCCGACCACGGGGCGAAGTCGAACTTCCTCGGGTACGGCGGGTTCCCCGCGACGATCTGCACCTCGGTGAACGAGGTCGTCGTCCACGGCATCCCCGACGACAAGACCGTCCTCAAGGACGGCGACATCATCTCCATCGACGCGGGCGCGATCGTGGACGGCTGGCACGGTGACGCGGCCTTCACGGCCTTCGTGGGCACCGGGCACGCGCCCGAGCTCGTGGAGCTCTCCCGGGTCACGGAGGAGTCGATGTGGGCCGGCATCGCGGCCATGAGGCTCGGCAACCGTCTGGTCGACATCTCGAAGGCGATCGAGACGTACATCAAGCGCCAGCCGCGTCCCGCCGTCGGCGACCACAGCCTGGGCCGGTACGGGATCATCGAGGACTACGGCGGCCACGGCATCGGCACCGAGATGCACATGGACCCGCACCTGCTGAACTACGTCTCCCGCAAGCGCGGCAAGGGCCCGAAGCTGGTTCCCGGCCTGTGCCTGGCGATCGAGCCGATGGTCTCCCTGGGCACCCCGCAGACGGAGGTCCTGAAGGACGACTGGACGGTCATCACGACGGACGGCACCTGGTCCTCGCACTGGGAGCACTCGATCGCGCTGACCGAGGAGGGCCCGCTGGTCCTGACGGCGGTCGATGGCGGCAAGGCGAAGCTGGCGGAGCTGGGCGTGACGGCGGCGCCGGACCCGCTGGCGTAGCGGACGGCGCTCGTCCGGGGGCGGGGGGTCCGCCGGCCGGAGGCCGGCGCAGCGGGCCGAAGCCTGTGAGGCGCCCCCGGGCGCCGAGCCCGCGAGGTCTGCGTCGGGGATCGGGTCGGCGGCAAGGCGAAGCTGGCGGAGCTGGGCGTGACGGCGGCGCCGGACCCGCTGGCGTAGCGGACGGCGCTCGTCCGGGGGGCGGGGCGACGCGTTTCGGTTCGTCCAGGAGTACGTTTGAGTTTTCTACGGCGTGGCGTCTTGCGTAAGGATCAGTTCGGGTGGGCAGACTTCCCGATTCGTCTTTTCCTGGGGCCTGACGTAGACTGATGCGTCGGCTCTCGTGTACCCGTGTGTCCGCATACGGCGGCGAGAGTCGATCAAGGTAGCCGATTCGAAAGGCGAAGCGTGGCCAAGAAGCAAGGTGCCATCGAAATCGAGGGCACCGTGATCGAGTCCCTCCCGAACGCCATGTTCAAGGTGGAGCTCCAGAACGGTCACAAGGTCCTCGCGCACATCTCCGGCAAGATGCGGATGCACTACATCCGAATCCTTCCGGACGACCGGGTCGTGGTGGAGCTCTCTCCGTACGACCTGACGCGTGGCCGGATCGTCTACCGGTACAAGTAGATCTTGCCCGCACCCCGCGTCCGCGCGCGGGTGGTGGCACTGACCCGGAGAACCTCACACCCATGAAGGTCAAGCCGAGCGTCAAGAAGATCTGCGACAAGTGCAAGGTGATCCGCCGTCACGGCCGGGTCATGGTCATCTGCGACAACCTGCGCCACAAGCAGCGCCAGGGCTGACGCACGCCGACCGACCTGCAATTTCGCAGTTCTTCGCGCGACGCATAGCAACACGTACATACGCAGAGCCCGTCGGGCCGTGTTCTCACGGTTGACGGCACCTCCGGCGGGGGCCGGGGACCCGACCTGTACCTCATACGGCAGCCGGGAATGGTTCTGCAGCAGACCCCCGAGAACACAGGAGCCATTGAATGGCACGCGTTTCCGGTGTTGACATCCCGCGCGAAAAGCGTGTGGTGGTCGCACTCACCTACGTCTTCGGCATCGGGCGTACCCGGTCCGAGGAGATTCTCGCCGCGACCGGCGTGAACCCGTCCACCCGTGTCCGCGACCTTGCCGAGGAAGACCTCGTCAAGATCCGCGAGTACGTGGACGCCAACCTCCAGACCGAGGGTGACCTCCGCCGCGAGATCGCCGCCGACATCCGCCGCAAGGTCGAGATCGGCTGCTACCAGGGCCTGCGCCACCGTCGTGGCCTGCCCGTCCGCGGCCAGCGCACCAGCACGAACGCTCGTACCCGCAAGGGCCCGCGTCGCGCCATCGCCGGCAAGAAGAAGCCGGGCAAGAAGTAGTCCTCAGCGGACGCTTGACCAAGCGGTCTTCGCTGTAGGACCGACCACCTCCCGTAGGAGTTATAGATGCCCCCCAAGGGTCGTCAGGGCGCTGCCAAGAAGGTGCGCCGCAAGGAAAAGAAGAACGTCGCTCACGGCCACGCGCACATCAAGAGCACGTTCAACAACACGATCGTCTCGATCACGGACCCCGCGGGCAACGTGATCTCCTGGGCCTCCGCCGGCCACGTCGGCTTCAAGGGCTCGCGCAAGTCGACCCCGTTCGCCGCGCAGATGGCCGCCGAGTCGGCCGCTCGCCGCGCGCAGGAGCACGGCATGCGCAAGGTCGACGTCTTCGTCAAGGGTCCGGGCTCCGGCCGCGAGACCGCGATCCGCTCCCTCCAGGCCACGGGCCTCGAGGTCGGTTCGATCCAGGACGTCACCCCCACGCCGCACAACGGCTGCCGTCCCCCCAAGCGCCGCCGCGTCTGACGCACGGCTGCTTGATCCAGGACTTCGGGCGGTACGGCTCTTCGGACCGTGCCGCCCGTACCCTTGCAGTACGCAGCACTCCGTCGGGCGTCAAATAGTGGGCGTCCACGAATGAAGGATTGACACATGCTTATCGCTCAGCGTCCTTCGCTGACCGAAGAGGTCGTCGACGAGTTCCGCTCCCGGTTCGTGATCGAGCCGCTGGAGCCGGGCTTCGGCTACACCCTCGGCAACTCCCTCCGCCGTACCCTCCTGTCCTCGATCCCGGGTGCCGCTGTCACCAGCATCCGCATCGACGGCGTCCTGCACGAGTTCACCACCGTGCCGGGCGTCAAGGAGGACGTGACCGACCTCATCCTCAACATCAAGCAGCTGGTCGTCTCCTCGGAGCACGACGAGCCGGTCGTGATGTACCTGCGCAAGCAGGGCCCGGGTCTGGTCACCGCCGCCGACATCGCGCCCCCGGCCGGTGTCGAGGTGCACAACCCCGACCTCGTCCTCGCCACGCTCAACGGCAAGGGCAAGCTGGAGATGGAGCTGACCGTCGAGCGCGGTCGCGGCTACGTCTCCGCCGTGCAGAACAAGCAGGTGGGCCAGGAGATCGGTCGTATCCCGGTCGACTCCATCTACTCCCCGGTGCTCAAGGTCACGTACAAGGTCGAGGCGACCCGTGTCGAGCAGCGCACCGACTTCGACAAGCTGATCGTCGACGTCGAGACCAAGCAGGCCATGCGCCCGCGTGACGCCATGGCGTCCGCCGGCAAGACCCTGGTCGAGCTGTTCGGTCTGGCGCGCGAGCTCAACATCGACGCCGAGGGCATCGACATGGGCCCGTCCCCGACGGACGCCGCCCTCGCCGCCGACCTGGCGCTGCCGATCGAGGAGCTCGAGCTCACCGTTCGTTCGTACAACTGCCTCAAGCGCGAGGGCATCCACTCCGTGGGTGAGCTCGTGGCGCGTTCCGAGGCCGACCTGCTCGACATCCGCAACTTCGGTGCGAAGTCGATCGACGAGGTCAAGGCGAAGCTGGCCGGTATGGGCCTCGCGCTGAAGGACTCGCCGCCCGGATTCGACCCGACCGCCGCCGCGGACGCCTTCGGCGCCGACGACGACGCGGACGCGGGCTTCGTCGAGACCGAGCAGTACTAGTAGATCGTCTGCGGGCCGGCTTCGGCCGGCCGCGCAGTTCCCCGCGCCCCCTCGGGGGTGCGGGGTCTCCGACGGGCACTCGCCCGCTCGGACACTGACATCGGTACCTCATACGGCCGGTGCAGATCACAAGGAGATACACCATGCCGCGTCCCGCGAAGGGTGCCCGCCTCGGCGGTTCCGCCGCGCACGAGAAGCTGCTCCTCGCCAACCTGGCGAAGTCGCTCTTCGAGCACGGCCGCATCACCACCACCGAGGCCAAGGCCCGTCGCCTGCGTCCGGTCGCCGAGCGCCTGATCACCAAGGCGAAGAAGGGCGACATCCACAACCGTCGCCTGGTGCTGCAGACGATCACCGACAAGGGCATCGTCCACACCCTCTTCACCGAGATCGCCCCGCGCTACTCCGAGCGCCCGGGTGGCTACACCCGTATCACCAAGATCGGCAACCGTCGTGGCGACAACGCCCCGATGGCCGTGATCGAGCTGGTCGAGGGCGAGATCGCCAAGAAGGCGACCGTCGCCGAGGCCGAGGCCGCCACCGTGCGCGCCGTCAAGGAGGCCGACGCGGCCGCCGAGGCTCCGGCCGAGGAGTCGAAGGACGCGTAAGCGTTCCGACCGACTGTTCTCGTGTGGCGGGCCCGTACCCCTCTGGGGTGCGGGCCCGCTGCCGTGTTCGATGGTTTCGAGAGGATGATTCCGCGTGAGCGATGACGTGCAGGACGGGTTCGTACGGGTTCGGCTTGACCTGTCGTACGACGGCAAGGACTTCTCCGGCTGGGCCAGGCAGTCCCAGGGGCAGCGGACCGTGCAGGGGGACATCGAGGCCGCGCTGCGGACCGTGACCCGGTCGACGGAGACGTACGAGCTGACCGTGGCCGGCCGGACCGACTCCGGGGTGCACGCGCGCGGCCAGGTCGCGCATGTCGACCTGCCCGTCGAGCTGTGGGCCGAGCACCGCGACAAGCTGCTCAGGCGGCTCGCGGGGCGCCTCTCGCACGATGTGCGGGTCTGGTCCCTGACCGAGGCCCCCAGCGGCTTCAACGCGCGTTTCTCCGCGATCTGGCGCCGTTACGCGTACCGCGTCACCGACAACCCCGGCGGGGTCGACCCGCTGCAGCGCGGACACGTGCTGTGGCACGACTGGGCCCTCGACATGGACGCCATGAACGAGGCCGCCGCCGCGCTCGTCGGCGAGCACGACTTCGCCGCGTACTGCAAGCGGCGCGAGGGAGCCACCACCATCCGCACGCTCCAGGAGCTGCGCTGGGAGCGCCGCCCCGACGGGGTGATGGAGGCGACCGTGAAGGCGGACGCCTTCTGCCACAACATGGTCCGCTCGCTGGTCGGCGCCCTGCTCTTCGTCGGCGACGGGCACCGGCCCGTGGACTGGCCCGGCAAGGTGCTCGCCGCCGGTGTCCGGGACTCGGCCGTGCACGTCGTACGGCCGCACGGCCTCACCCTCGAAGAGGTGGGCTACCCGGCCGACGAGCTCCTGGCCGCCCGCAATCTGGAGGCCAGGAACAAGCGGTCACTCCCCGGGAGCGCCGGCTGCTGCTGAGGCCTGGGCACGGCCGCGGGCGTAGATCTGGTTGAAGGCGAAGGTGCCGAGGTCGTCGCTGGCCTGGAAGACCGGCTTGTCGGCCTTGGTGACCTTCTTGCCGTTGGAGAAGCCGGCCTGGGTGAAGTACGCGTAGCGGCCGACCGAGTTCGAGCGGCGCAGGCAGACCGTGGCGTGGCAGAAGTCACGCACGCCCGCGCCGACCAGCGGGGCGATCCCTCCGGTGGCCTGGTTCTTCGCCTTCAGGGCCGCGGCCTCCGAGGGGAAGACGGCGACGCCGACGGTGATGGCCACGCCGTCCTTCACATAGGTGGCGCGGAGCACCCGCTGGCAGCCGTTCTTCTTCAGGACGGCGCCGAGGCCGCCCTGGGTGACGGCCGCGCAGTCGGTCGTCGACGAGGTCGCGCCCTTGCTGTACGGGCGCTTGTTCATCGTCAGCTTCTTGCCCGGGAACAGGCCCTCCGCGGAGAGCGGGGCCTTGTCCTTCTTCGGGTCCGAGATGTAGTCCTTCGGGTTCGGCGGGGGCGGCGGCGCCACCGAGGAGAAGGTCGGCTCGGGGGTCGGGGCCGCGGTGGGGGAGACCGTGCCGGTGGGCACCCCGCCGTTCTTGGCCGCCTCGTCGTTCTTCTTGCCGGAGGCCACCACGGCGGTGGCGACGATGGCGCCGACGACCAGGGCGGCCACCGCGCCGCCGCCGATGATCAGCCAGCGCTTGCGGCGGTTACGGGAGGCCGAGGCGTCGGCCATGGCGCCCCAGTCGGGGGTCGCCCCGCCGCCCTGGGCGCCCGGGAAGGGGTCGGGTGCCTGCCCCTGGCCGGGCTGCTGCCCGTACCCCTGCTGCCCGTACTCCTGCTGCCCGTACCCCTGAGGCTGTTGTCCGTAGCCCTGCTGTCCGTACCCCGGCTGCGGCTGCTGTCCGTGCCCCTGCTGCCCGCCCTGCTGCGGCTCTTGCGGCCACTGCGGTCCCCCAAAGCTCATGCCGCGCATCCTAAACCGGTTGGGCTCCGGCCACGCGGGCGGCGACAATGCACCTCATGGGACATGTCGAGGCCGCGCATCTTGAGTACTACCTGCCCGACGGGAGGGTCCTGCTCGGGGACGCCTCCTTCCGGGTGGGGGAGGGCGCCGTCGTCGCCCTCGTCGGGGCCAACGGCGCCGGCAAGACCACACTGCTCCGGCTGATCTCCGGAGAGCTCCAGCCGCACGGGGGCTCCGTCACCGTCAGCGGCGGCCTGGGCGTGATGCCGCAGTTCGTCGGCTCCGTACGCGACGCGTCGACCGTGCGTGACCTGCTGGTCTCGGTGGCGCAGCCCCGGATCCGGGAGGCCGCGAAGGCCGTCGACGAGGCCGAGCACCTGATCATGACCGTCGACGACGAGGCCGCGCAGATGAAGTACGCGCAGGCCCTCAGCGACTGGGCCGAGGTGCAGGGGTACGAGGCCGAGACCCTCTGGGACATGTGCACGATGGCCGCGCTCGGCGTCCCGTACGAGAAGGCGCAGTTCCGCGAGGTCCGGACGCTCTCCGGCGGTGAGCAGAAGCGCCTCGTCCTGGAGTCGCTGCTCCGCGGCTCCGACGAGGTGCTGCTGCTCGACGAGCCGGACAACTATCTCGACGTCCCCGGCAAGCGGTGGCTCGAGGAGCGGCTGCGGGAGACCCGTAAGACCGTGTTGTTCATCTCTCACGACCGGGAGCTGCTGTCCCGGGGAGCGCAGAAGATCGTCGCGGTCGAGCCCGGGCCGGCCGGCTCGGACGTGTGGGTGCACGGCGGCGGCTTCGACACCTTCCACGAGGCGCGCCGGGAGCGGTTCGCACGCTTCGAGGAGCTGAAGCGGCGCTGGGAGGAGAAGCACGCCCAGCTGAAGAAGCTCGTCGTCAACCTGCGGCAGGCGGCCGCGGTCAGCCACGAGATGGCCTCGCGGTACGCGGCGGCGCAGACGCGGCTGCGGAAGTTCGAGGAGGCGGGGCCGCCGCCGGAGCCGCCGCGCGAGCAGGACATCACGATGCGGCTGCGCGGCGGTCGTACCGGTGTACGTGCTGTGACCTGCGAGAACCTTGAGCTGACCGGGCTGATGAAGCCCTTCTCGCTGGAGATCTTCTACGGCGAGCGGGTCGGCGTCCTCGGCTCGAACGGGTCGGGCAAGTCGCACTTCCTGCGGCTGCTCGCGGGGGACCCGTCCGTCGCCCACACGGGCATGTGGAAGCTGGGCGCGCGGGTGGTGCCGGGGCACTTCGCCCAGACCCACGCGCACCCGGAGCTGACCGGGCGGCCGCTCGTCGACATCCTGTGGACGGAGCACGCCAAGGACCGGGGCGGCGCGATGTCGATGCTGCGGCGGTACGAGCTGGAGCGGCAGGGCGACCAGCCGTTCGACAAGCTCTCGGGCGGGCAGCAGGCGCGGTTCCAGATCCTGCTGATGGAGCTGGCGGGCACGACGGCGCTGCTCCTGGACGAGCCGACGGACAACCTGGACCTGGAGTCGGCGGAGGCCCTGCAGGACGGCCTGGAGTCGTACGACGGGACGGTGCTGGCGGTGACCCACGACCGGTGGTTCGCGAAGAGCTTCGACCGGTTCCTGGTGTTCGGGTCCGACGGGGTCGTCCGGGAGACGACCGAGCCGGTGTGGGACGAGCGGCGGGTCGAGCGGGCGCGGTGACCTGGGCGGTCGGCGGGGCCGGTGTGGCTGTGGCCGCGGGGTGAGGGTGGCCTCGGGGTGAGGTCGGCGTCGGGGAGGGGGCTCCCGGCGTTTTGACCCGTCCGGGGTGGCGCGGGTAGTGTTGCGGTTTGTTATGCGTATTGGCTTCGTCGTTTTCACGCGAAGGGCCCTTACGCAGGTTCCCTGGAGCAGTTACCAGTGGCTCGCATACGGGCGTTGATCCCGGCAGTGCAGGCCCCAGCTGCATGATCGCTTCAGGTGTGTCTGGACTCCATCCACTGAAGAAGCGAAGGCTACGAAGTGCGTACGTACAGCCCCAAGCCCGGCGATGTCACTCGCCAGTGGCACATCATCGACGCGCAGGACGTTGTCCTGGGCCGTCTGGCGACCACGGCTGCGAACCTCCTCCGAGGCAAGCACAAGCCCGTCTACGCCCCCCACATGGACATGGGCGACTTCGTCATCATCATCAACGCTGACAAGGTCCACCTGTCCGGCAACAAGAAGACCCAGAAGCTGGCTTACCGCCACTCCGGCTTCCCGGGTGGTCTGCGCTCCGTCCGTTACGACGAGCTGCTGGACAAGAACCCCGAGAAGGCCGTCGAGAAGGCCATCAAGGGCATGATCCCCAAGAACACCCTGGGCCGTCAGATGATCTCGAAGCTGAAGGTCTACGCGGGCGAGAACCACCCGCACGCTGCGCAGCAGCCGGTCCCGTTCGAGATCACCCAGGTCGCGCAGTAGTTCCGGCCACACCCCCTAAGAACGAAAGAAATCTGAGGAGCATCGTGGCCGAGACCACCCCCGAGACCCCCGTCGACGAGTTCGAGGGCGTTGAGGAGTACACCACCGAGACCGAGCTCGTCGAGGGTGAGTACACCTCCGAGTCGCTCGCGTCCCGCTTCGGCGACCCGCAGCCGGCCGCCGGCCTGGGCCGTCGCAAGAACGCCATCGCCCGCGTCCGGATCGTTCCGGGCACCGGCAAGTGGAAGATCAACGGTCGCACCCTTGAGGACTACTTCCCCAACAAGGTGCACCAGCAGGAAGTCAACGAGCCCTTCAAGGTGCTCGAGCTCGACAACCGCTACGACGTCATCGCCCGCATCGCGGGTGGCGGTGTCTCCGGTCAGGCCGGCGCCCTGCGCCTCGGCGTGGCCCGTGCGCTGAACGAGGCGGACGTCGAGAACAACCGCCCGGCGCTGAAGAAGGCCGGCTTCCTCTCCCGCGACGACCGTGCGGTCGAGCGCAAGAAGGCCGGTCTCAAGAAGGCCCGTAAGGCTCCGCAGTACAGCAAGCGTTAATCGCCTGCTCGGTCTGCTTTCGTACGCCCCGGCGGCACTGCCCGTGCCGTCGGGGCGTACGTTTTTTCATAACCTCTTTCTCTTTCATGCTTGGGCACGTATTTCTCGGAGGACAGCTGTGGGACGACTCTTCGGCACGGACGGCGTACGCGGTGTGGCCAACGCGGACCTCACGGCGGAGCTCGCGCTCGGCCTGTCGGTCGCGGCGGCGCACGTGCTCGCCGAGGCGGGCACCTTCGAGGGCCATCGGCCGACCGCGGTGGTCGGACGCGATCCCCGCGCGTCCGGAGAGTTCCTCGAAGCCGCCGTCGTGGCGGGGCTCGCCAGCGCGGGCGTCGACGTGCTCCGCGTCGGTGTGCTGCCCACCCCGGCCGTGGCCCACCTCACCGGCGTCCTCGGCGCCGACCTCGGCGTGATGCTCTCCGCCAGCCACAACGCCATGCCCGACAACGGCATCAAGTTCTTCGCGCGCGGCGGCCACAAGCTCGCCGACGAGCTCGAGGACAAGATCGAGGCCGTGTACGAGGAGCACCGCACCGGCGCCCCCTGGGAGCGTCCGACCGGTTCCGGCGTCGGCCGGGTCCGTGACTACGACCAGGGCTTCGACACGTACGTCGCCCACCTCATCGCCGTCCTCCCGAACCGTCTCGACGGTCTCAAGGTCGTCCTCGACGAGGCCCACGGCGCCGCCGCCCGCGTCTCGCCCGAGGCCTTCACCCGGGCCGGTGCCCAGGTCGTCACCATCGGTGCCGAGCCGGACGGCCTCAACATCAACGACGGCTGCGGCTCCACCCACCTCGGTCTGCTCAAGGCGGCCGTCGTCGAGCACGGCGCCGACCTGGGCATCGCGCACGACGGCGACGCCGACCGCTGCCTCGCGGTGGACGCCGCGGGCAACGAGGTCGACGGCGACCAGATCCTCGCCGTGCTCGCCCTCGCCATGCGCGAGGCCGGTGCGCTGCGCGGGGACACCGTGGTCGCGACCGTCATGTCCAACCTGGGCTTCAAGCTCGCCATGGAGCGCGAGGGCCTGAACCTCGTCCAGACGGCGGTCGGCGACCGCTACGTCCTGGAGTCCATGAAGGAGCACGGCTTCGCGCTCGGCGGCGAGCAGTCCGGGCACGTCATCGTGCTCGACCACGCCACCACCGGCGACGGCACCCTCACCGGTCTGATGCTGGCCGCCCGGGTGGCCGCCACCGGCAAGTCGCTCGCGGACCTGGCCGGCGTGATGGAGCGGCTCCCGCAGATCCTCATCAACGTCCCCGACGTCGACAAGTCCCGGGTGAAGACCTCCGGCGACCTCGCCGCCGCGGTCAGCGCCGCCGAGCAGGAGCTCGGCTCCACCGGCCGCGTCCTGCTGCGCCCCTCCGGCACCGAGCCGCTGGTCCGCGTCATGGTCGAGGCCGCGGACATCGAGCAGGCGCGCGCGGTGGCGCAGCGGCTCGCGGACGTGGTGAAGTCGGCGCTCGGCTAGGCTTTCTGGGGCGCCGTCATGCGTTGAGGGCCCCGCCCGCACCCGTATCGGGTGCGGG
>NZ_JBHTSA010000189.1:0-10478 GCF_042795405.1 Streptomyces sp. NPDC056480
GCGAGATGTCGAGGACGCCGGTCCAGTCGCTGATGACGACGTTCTTGACGTTCTTGCCGACGAGCCGCTTGTAGACGGGGTGGAAGAGGGGCACGTCGAGCGCCTGCTCGCCGATCTTCTTGTCGAGGGCTCCCCAGCGGGCGGCGGCGGCCTTGAGGTCGGTCAGCTTGTTGATCTCGTCGATCTCCTTGTTGACCGCCGGGTCGTTCAGCTGCGCGTGGTTGTAGTTGGAGCCGTTGGCGACGATCTGGCGTCCGTCGAAGATCGGCGCGAGGAACGGGCCGCCGGCCGGCCAGTCGGCACCCCAGCGGGAGAGGAAGAAGCCGGGCGCGTCCTTGACGCTCCAGCGCTTCTCGTTGAAGGAGTTGGGCTGCTGGCCGTCGAGCTTGACGGTGATGCCGGCCTTGCCGAGCGCCTCCTGGACGGCGGTGGCGATCTCGGGGCTGGTGGTGCGGTTCTGGGCGGTGGAGTGGAGCAGGGTGATGGTGAGCCCGTTCGGGTGGCCGGCCTCCTTCAGGAGCTGCTTGGCCTTCTCCGGGTCGCCCGTCTTCCCGGCCGGGAAGTGGTCGTACGGCGTGAAGCCGAAGGCCTTCTGCTCGGGCAGGAAGGTGGTGGCGGGCTCGGCGAGCGCGGAGCCGCCGGCCGCGTTGACCACGCTGGTGCGGTTGATCGCGTACGAGATCGCCTGGCGGACCTTCGGGTTGTCGAAGGGCTTCACCTTGGGGTTGAAGGCGATGTAGTTGGTGAAGCCGAAGTGGCCGGTGCCGACGCGGGCGGCGAGGGCCTTGTCGGAGCCCACCTGGGCGAGCTCGGCCGGCCCGAGGTTGGTGTCGGTGGTGATCGCGGAGGCGTCGGCCCCGGTGGAGGTGGCGAGGCGCTGGTTGATCACGGCCTCGTCGAGACCGGACCGGACGTCGATCTTGTCCGGGTAGGCCTTGCGCTCCTCGTCGGTCTTGGGGTCCCAGTGCTCGTTGCGCTCCAGGGTGAGGCGCTCACCGTCGTTCTCGTTCTTGACGACCTTGTACGGGCCGGAGGAGACGGGGTGCTCCTCGTACTTCGCACCGGTGTCCTTGGCCTTGGGGACCGGGGCGAACTGGGTCTGGGTGGCGACGAAGGGGAACTCGCCCTCGGGCTTCTTCAGCTTGAAGACGAGGGTCCGGGCGTCGGGGGTGACGATGGACGCGAGGCCCTTCTTGTCCTTGTAGGGGCCCTGGTACGTGTCGCCGCCGACGAGCCAGTCACGCAGGTACGGGGCTCCGCCGGAGAGTTCGGCGGCGAAGGAGCGCTCGATGCCGTACTTGACGTCGGCGCTGGTGATGGGCGTGCCGTCCTCGAACTTCAGGCCCTCCTTCAGCGTGTACGTCCACTCCGTGGCGTCCTTGTTGGGGCGGCCGGTGTCGGTGGCGAGGTCGGGGACGACCTGGGTGCCGGCGGCGCCCGCCTCGCGGTTGCGGGTGGTGAGCGTACGGAAGACGAGGGAGGGGACGTTGCCGCCGCCGGAGGTGTAGAGGCGGGCGGGGTCGAAGTCGGTCTGGGCCTCGGTGTTGAGGACGGTGAGCGTGCCGCCCTTCTGCGGGGCGCCCGCGGCCTTGCCGGAGGTGCCGCCCTTGGCGCCGGCGTCCTCGGGTCCCGCGCAGGCGGCGACGCCCAGGGTCAGGACGAGACTGACGGCGGTCGCTGCCACGCGGCGCGAAACGACGGACGATTGACGCATCGGAGAAAACCTCTCGGAGAACTGCGGGTACGGGAAAGGGAATTCCACGCGGGCAGCGGCGAGCGGCGGCATCCGAAGGGAATGACCGAGCACAGGAGATCAAAGAAGAAAGCCGCGCCTGCGGGGAGGAGACACCCGGCGCGGAGAATCGTCGGTAATGCGGGAAAGCGATGGCCGACTGAGCGCTCGGGCTGGGGGTACCGCCCGGGCCGCCAGGCCCGGGGGGAGTCAGCTACAGAGAATGTCGGCGACGGAATGTCCGGCCACGCCGATGAGCGCCAGCTCGAAGGCGGCGCGATCGGAGACGACGTGACGGGGCGACATGCCGAGAAATATGAACGAACGCGCGAACGATGTCAACGCGGTTCGCGCGATTCCTGAGACGTGCGTCTCAGGATGTGATCACCGGAGGATCGGGGCGGATCTCAACTCCCCGGGTGCACCCAGGGGTTGGGGCGGCACTTGATTCCGTCGATGTTCAGGGACTTCGTCTGCTGCTGCATCACGGGCGCGAGGGCGCCGGGAGTGCCGCAGTTCACATGGCCGTGCCCGAGCCGGTGTCCGACCTCGTGGTTGATGAGCATCTGCCGATACGCGAACATCGCCTTGGGGCCGAAGGTGTCCGAGCCCTGCGCCCAGCGGTACGCGTTGATCATCACGCGGTCCGTCTGCGCCGAGTCGCAGGACACGTTCTCGGCCAGGGTGTCGAGCCCGGACTTCTCGCACCAGACGCCGGTGGTGCCGGGGCTGGCGAGCGTGATGACGAACTGCGGCTCCCCGCTGGAGATGCGCTCGAAGGTCATCTCGCCGTTGCCCGCCCAACTGCGGCGGTCGTTGAGGGTCTTGAACACGGCCGTGGCGAAGAGGTCCTGGTCGAGGCCGAGGCCCTCCTCGACGTCGATCCGGTAGCGGACCAGGTTCCCCTTGCCGGGCGCCTTCTGGAAGCCGGGCACGGCCGCGAACTTGCCGGAGCCCTTGAGCTTGGGGTCGATCGGGTACTGGCGCGCGATCAGCTGCTCGTACGTCGGCGGGGGCGGCGGCGGGGTGGCCTGCGCGGACGCGGCCGGGCTCGACGGGGTGGCCCGCTCGTCGGAACGCGAGGCGGAGGTGTCGTCCGCCCGCTCGTCCGGCTGTTCGGCGGCGTGGGCCGCGCCCGGGGCCTCGTCCTGGTCGGCGACCTGTCCGGTGACGACGACGGCGAGGACGGTGGCGACGGCGGCCGCCGCGACCCCGGTGAGGGTGCGGCCGAGGCCGCCCCTGCCGGCCGGCTCGTCGGCCTCGGGGAGGGTCTCGCGGCGGGGGCCGGGGATGAACGGCGCCTGCGGGGCGGCCTGTTCGGTCTCCTCGGTGCGGGGGGAGCCGTGCCGTGCGGGGTACGGCCGGGGCACGGAGCCCTCAGCGTGCTGCGGATGTCCGCCCCGTACGGAGCTCCCGTAGACGGGGACGCCGTGCGCGGGGGTCCCGAGGGCCGCGTGCGCCCCGGTGTCGTAGGCCCCGCCGCCGTACGCGGGGGTGCCGTGCGCGGGAGTCCCGTACATCGGAGTGCCGTGCGCGGGGGTCCCGTACCCGGGGGTGCCGTGCGCGGGGGTCCCGTACATCGGGGTCCCGTGCGCCGGGGTCCCCGCGGGGTCCTGACCTCCGCCGCCCGCGGTCCTGCGGCGGCGTCCCGTGCCGCCCTGCGGCGCGCGGCCCGGCTGCGTGCCCGGTGCTCCGGCCGCCGCCGGGGCGGCCTGAGGGGCCGCCGCCTGTTGTCCGGTGTCGGCCACCGAGGGCGCGGAGCCCTTGCGACTATGTCGTCCCACGCCCCGGATCAGCTCCCGCCGTGATCGGCGATCAGGTCCCGGGCGGCCTGCGCGACCGTCTCGGGGTACTCCATCATCGCCACGTGCCCCGCCTCGGGAAGGGTCAGCAGGCGCGAGCCGCGGAACGCCGCGGCCGCCTTCCGGGCCATCCGGTACGAGACGAGCTGGTCGCGCCCACCGTAGACGAGGAGCGTGGGTGCGAGAACCCGTTCGGCCTGCCGCCACAGTCCGTGCTGGCCGCCGAGCGTGTACGCGTCGACGATGCCGCGCGAGGAGCGGGCCATGGCGTCCCAGAAGTAGGGGAGCTCCAGACGCCGCTCCATCTCCTCCACGGCGTACCGCAGGCCCTCGTCGGAGACCCGGCCCGGATCCCCGTAACAGAGCGAGAGGACACCGCGGACGCGCTGCTCGGCCGTCCAGTCCTTGGTGAGCTTCGCGAAGGCCGAGGCGACGCCGGGCACCGCCAGCAGCACCGTGGGCCAGGCCGTGCGCTGGGCGCGCAGCTCGGGCAGCGCCGGCGAGACCAGGGTGAGGGTGCGGACCAGGTCGGGGCGCGCCGCGGCGACGCGGGTGGCGACGGCGCCGCCCAGCGAGTTGCCGAAGAGGTGGACCGGTCCGCGGCCCGTGGAGTCGAGGAGCCGGATGACGGCGCGCGCGTGCCCGGTGACCGAGTAGTTGCCGTCGTCGGGCGGCGGCGAGTCGCCGAAGCCGGGCAGGTCGACCGCCTCGCCGTCGACGAGGTCCGCGAGCAGCGGCATCAGGGTGGACCAGTTCTGCGAGGAGCCCCCGAGGCCGTGGACGTACAGCGCGGGCGGCAGACCGGGCTCGACGCCCGGCCGGGCACGCACGGTGAGGGTGAGTCCGGGCAGCGAGACGGAGCGCAGCTCCTCGCCGTCGGCGACCCGTACGGCGCGCGCGGGGCGCGACGCGGAGGGCGCGGCGGCGGTCCGGGTTTCCGGCAGCTCGGTCGACGACATGGCCGCAATATTACGAGACGATCACGCGCGAAGACGTGTGGGTGCCGTCACAGGTGCGTGTGCGGCGAGCCGCGTGTGCTCCTACGCTCGGAGAGAGGGCCATCGGAGAGGACCGCGACCCGCTGCTCCGGAAGGAACCTCATGACTGTCGATCCGACCGATCCGGACACATTCACCGAGGAAGAGGACGTCGTGCTGGACCAGGAGATCCCGGAGGCCGACGCTGCCGAGCAGCACACCGAACTGCAGCAACGCGACGACGAACCGCTCACCCACGTCGAGCGGGACTCGGCCAACGAGGCGGACTCGTCCGAACAGGCACGGGTCGTCACCCTGGACGAGGACGACTACCGCTGAGCGGACGACTACCGCCGATTTGTTCGGTTTAATTTTGAATCGACTGTCGACCCGGACGTCCGGTCCGTGAAATTCTGCGTCCGCACCGCGCACAGCCGGGTTACCCAAAAGTACGATGGCGACGCGCGCGACAGCGTGCATGGATCGATTTTTGGGAGGCCGCGTGAGCGCCATCGAGCAGACAGAGGCAGCACGCCCTCGGGGCACGCGCCTGCCGCGACGTGCCCGACGGAACCAGCTCCTCGGCGCCGCCCAGGAGGTCTTCGTCGCCCAGGGGTACCACTCGGCCGCGATGGACGACATCGCCGAGCGCGCCGGCGTCAGCAAGCCGGTGCTCTACCAGCACTTCCCCGGGAAGCTGGAGCTCTACCTGGCCCTGCTCGACCAGCACTGCGAGTCCCTCCTCCTGGCGGTGCGCACGGCCCTCGCCTCCACCACCGACAACAAGCTGCGCGTCGCGGCCACCATGGACGCCTACTTCGCGTACGTCGAGGACGAGGGCGGCGCCTTCCGGCTGGTCTTCGAGTCCGACCTGACCAACGAGCCCGCCGTGCGCGAGCGCGTGGACCGGGTGAGCCTGCAGTGCGCCGAGGCGATCTCCGACGTCATCGCCGAGGACACCGGCCTCTCCAAGGACGAGTCGATGCTGCTCGCCGTGGGTCTCGGCGGCGTCTCCCAGGTCGTCGCCCGCTACTGGCTGTCGAGCGGGTCCGCCATCCCGCGCGACAAGGCGGTCGGACTGCTGACCTCGCTCGCCTGGCGCGGCATCGCCGGCTTCCCGCTGCACGCCGTGGACGGCCAGCTGAGCGCCGAGGGTCACTGAGCATTCCCGCGGCCTGTTCGCTCCTGGCGTGCGGCGGCTGAGCCGTACGCGTCCCCTCACCGGGCTAATGTGTGCAGCGTACGGCGCGGTATTCGCGCAACGCTGACCGTTCGGAGGGACATAGCCGTGGAGGTCAAGATCGGCGTGCAGCACGCACCCCGGGAGATCGTTCTGGAGAGCGGGCAGTCCGCCGAGGAGGTGGAGCGCGCCGTGGCCGACGCGCTGGCCGGCAAGGCGCAGCTGCTCAGCCTCTCGGACGAGAAGGGCCGCAAGATCCTCATCCCGGCCGAGAAGATCGCGTACGTGGAGCTCGGCGAGCCCGCCGTGCGCCGCGTGGGTTTCGGCGCGCTCTGAGCCCAGGATCTGCGGAAGGGCCCGGTGGACCGTCATGGTCCACCGGGCCCTTCGTCATGCGGCGGACGCCGTCCCGCCGTGCCCTCGGATGTCCGAATGGCCACGTCAGGACGTACAGGAGGATTGCGTTCCGGAGCCCTGGGGTAGGAGGGATCTCGACCGCACCACCCGCCCCGCACCCCTCGCGAGGTGATTCGTAGTGTTCCTGGAAGCCCTCGGCTCCGCCCTGCTCGGCTTCGCCCTGGCCTGGGCCGCCGCGCACCGGCTGCCCGACCGCCTCCCCGTCCGGGTGATCGTCCTCGCCACCGGAGCGCTGGGCGGCGTCTTCGGCGCGCTCGTCACTCACGGGGCCCTCGGCCCCGGTCACTTCCTCGCCACCCTGGTCGGCGCGGTGGCGGTGGCCGCGGTGCTGCTCTCGCTGCTGATCCGGCCCGCCTCGCGCAGGCGGCTGCGACGATCAGCGGCGGCGTGAACAGCGCCGCGCGCCCCCTTCCCGTACGACCGGAACGCCTTCGTACGGGAACTCCCCCGACGGGGACGGCTTCGTACGGGTGATGCTCAGGCGGCCAGGCCGAGCGCGGCCATGCGCTTGGTGTGGGCCTCGGTGATCCGGGAGAACATCCGGCCGACCTCCGCGAGGTCGAAGCCGTCCGCGACACCGCCGACCAGCATGGTCGACAGCGCGTCGCGCTCGGCGACCACGCGCTGCGCCTGCGAGAGCGCCTCGCCCATCAGCCGGCGCGCCCAGAGCGCGAGCCGGCCGCCGACGCGCGGGTCGGCGTCGATCGCGGCGCGGACCTTCTCGACGGCGAAGTTGCCGTGGCCCGTGTCGTCGAGCACGGAGACGACGAGTCCTCGCGTGTCGGAGTCGAGGCGGGCCGCGACCTCCCGGTAGAAGTCACTGGCGATCGAGTCGCCGACGTACGCCTTGACCAGGCCCTCCAGCCAGTCCGACGGCGCGGTCTGGCGGTGGAAGTCGTCGAGCGCCTTGGCGAAGGGCTCCATGGCCGCGGTCGGCTCGGCGTCGACGGCGGCGAGGCGGTCGCGCAGCCGCTCGAAGTGGTGGAACTCGGCGGAGGCCATCTTCGCCAGCTCCGCCTTGTCCGCGAGGGTCGGCGCCAGCTTGGCGTCCTCGGCGAGCCGTTCGAAGGCCGCGAGCTCTCCGTAGGCGAGGGCGCCGAGGAGGTCGATCACGGCGGCGCGGTACTGCGGCTCGGCGGAAGCCGTCGCCCAGTCCTTGGCTGCGATCCCGGTGGGTGTGGCGTTGTCAGGCGTCTCCATGGAGCGCACAATAGCCCGCTCGGGCACCGGGGGAAGGCGCTGGTCAGTCAGTGTGACCGTGCCCTCATCACCATTTCTCCCAACACACATGCGCGATTCCGGGGTACAGTGATAAGGCGCCTGCTGAGTATGCGGACATGCTTTCGCACGTTCGGACGTATCCGGTGGGCCGACTCATGAATGAGGATGCCCGGTCGGTGGCCCGATCGGCTCCGGCCCGACAGCCCTTCCGGCGGACCCGCGGAAGGGTCACCTCAGCGGTACGACGCTCGAGCGACGGCAGTGGTCCCGTGCCACCCGGCAGCGATCCCCAGGATCGCGCCGGCAGTTCCCGGCACGGTACGACCCCCTTCGTTCGCCTCGCACCGCGTCCACAGAAGAGGCAGCACCCTGACTACGACTTTCCGAGACCTCGGAATCCTTCCCGAGACGGCCGAAGCCCTTGAGGCCGTCGGCATCGTCACCCCCTTCCCCATCCAGGAGATGACCCTCCCGGTCGCCCTGACCGGCACCGATGTCATCGGCCAGGCCAAGACCGGCACCGGCAAGACCCTCGGTTTCGGTCTGCCGATCCTGGAGCGCGTCACCGTCCCCATGGACGTCGAGGCCGGCCGGGCGAAGCCCGAGCAGCTGACCGACGCCCCGCAGGCGCTCGTCGTCGTCCCCACCCGCGAGCTGTGCCAGCAGGTCACCAACGACCTGCTCACCGCCGGCAAGGTGCGCAACGTCCGCGTGCTCGCCATCTACGGCGGCCGGGCGTACGAGCCCCAGGTCGAGGCGCTGAAGAAGGGCGTCGACGTCGTCGTCGGCACCCCCGGCCGTCTGCTCGACCTGGCCGGCCAGCGCAAGCTCGACCTGTCCCACGTCAAGGTCCTCGTCCTGGACGAGGCCGACGAGATGCTCGACCTGGGCTTCCTGCCCGACGTCGAGAAGATCATCAACATGCTTCCGGCCAAGCGCCAGACCATGCTGTTCTCGGCGACCATGCCGGGCGCGGTCATCGGCCTGGCCCGCCGCTACATGTCGCAGCCGACGCACATCCGCGCCACCTCGCCCGACGGCGAGGGCGCGACCGTCGCCAACATCAAGCAGCACGTCTACCGCGCGCACAACATGGACAAGCCGGAGATGGTCTCCCGCATCCTGCAGGCCAACGGCCGCGGGCTCGCGATGATCTTCTGCCGCACCAAGCGCACGGCGGCCGACATCGCCGAGCAGCTGGAGCGTCGCGGCTTCGCCTCCGGCGCGGTCCACGGCGACCTCGGCCAGGGCGCCCGCGAGCAGGCGCTGCGCGCCTTCCGCAACGGCAAGGTCGACGTGCTCGTCTGCACCGACGTCGCCGCCCGCGGCATCGACGTCGAGGGCGTCACCCACGTCATCAACTACCAGTCGCCGGAGGACGAGAAGACGTTCCTCCACCGTGTCGGCCGCACCGGCCGCGCGGGCAACAAGGGCACCGCGGTGACCCTGGTCGACTGGGACGACATCCCGCGCTGGCAGCTCATCAACAAGGCGCTCGAGCTGGACTTCCACGAGCCGGTCGAGACGTACTCCTCGTCCCCGCACCTGTTCGAGGAGCTGGACATCCCGGCGGGCACCAAGGGCATCCTGCCCCGCGCCGAGCGGACCCGTGCGGGTCTGGGCGCGGAGGAGCTCGAGGACCTCGGCGAGCCCGGCGGACGCCGTGCGCGCGGCCCGAAGAACGACCGGACCGAGCGGACCGAGCGGACCGAGGAGCGCCCGGAGCGGACGCGGACCCCGCGTCAGCGCCGGCGTACCCGTGGCGGCGAGCTCGACGCCACCGCGCCGGCGGCCTCCGCGGCCCCGGCCGTCGAGACCGCGCCGGTGACGGACGAGGCGCAGGCCGAGTCCGGCCCGCGCACCCCGCGCCGCCGCCGTCGCACCCGCGTCGGCGCCCCGGGCTCCGCGCCGGTGACGCAGGCCGCCCAGGCCGCGCCCGCGACGGTCGCCCAGGCCGAGCGGAAGGCTCCGGCCGCCCGCACCGTGGTCGAGGACGTCGCTCCGGCGCCCGTGGCCGAGGCTCCCGTGGTCGCGGCCCCGGTCGTCGAGACCGCCGTGGTCGAGGCCCCGGCCGCCGAGCCGAAGGCCCCGCGCCGCCGCAGCCGTACCGCCGCCCGTCCGGAGGCCGTGCGCACCGCGCCCGCCGCTCCGGCCCCCGTGGCCCAGGAGGCGGCCCCGGCCCCGCGCCGTCGTCGTCCCCGGGTGATCCGCCCGGCCGAGGACACCGTGTCGTTCCAGACGGTCGAGACGGCCGCGGCCGCGCTGCGCGCCGCGAAGGCCGCGCCGGTCGTCGAGGCGCCCGTCGCCGTGGCGCCGGTCGTCGAGGCGCCCGTCGCCGTGGCGCCGGTCGAGGAGCCGAAGAAGGCTCCCCGCCGCCGCACCGCCAAGAAGGCCGTCACGCAGCCGGTCGCCGAGACCGTCGCCGCCGCCCCTGTGGTGGCCGAGCCGGTCGCGGCCGCCGTCGTGACCGCCGCACCCGTGGTCGAGGCCGCCGCGGCGGTCACGGCCGAGGTTCCCGCGCCGCGTCGTCGCCGTGTGGTGCGGAAGGCCGCCGGTTCGCCGGTGACCTCCACCCCGGTCGTCGAGCCCGTCGTCGAGCCGGCGCCCGCGCCGGTCGTCGAGGAGGAGCCGAAGAAGCCCGCGCGTCGCCGTGTGGTCCGCAAGGCCGCCGGTTCGCCGGCCACGTCGACCGCCGCCGCGACCGTGATCGTCACGGCTCCGGTCGTCACGGCTCCCGTCGTCGAGGCCGCTCCGGCCGTCGAGGCGCCCGTGGCCGAGGCCCCGGCCGTCGAGGCGCCGGTCGAGGAGCCGAAGAAGGCTCCCCGCCGCCGCACCGCGAAGAAGGCCGTGGCGGAGCCGGTCGCCGAGACCGGCGCCGTCGAGGCTCCGGCCGCCGAGGAGGCCCCGAAGGCCCCCCGTCGTCGCGCGGCCAAGAAGGCCGTCGTCGCCGAGGCGCCCGACGCCTCGGAGCCGAAGACGCCGGCCCGACGTCGAACGACGAAGAAGGCCGCCGCGGAGCCGGTCGCCGAGGCCGCCGTGGCCGAGGCGCCGAAGGCCCCGCGCCGTCGCACCACCAAGAAGGCGGCGGCCGCTCAGCCCGAGAGCTGATCCCGCCCGCCCTCACGACCGCGGCCCGGCCCCTGCTCCAG
>NZ_JBHTSA010000190.1:0-10314 GCF_042795405.1 Streptomyces sp. NPDC056480
CTGGCGTTGATTTTTGGCACGCTGTTGAGTTCTCAAGGAACGGACGCTTCCTTTGTACTCACCCTCTCGGGCTTTCCTCCGGGCTTCCCTTCGGTATTTCGTGTTTCCAGCTTAGCAGACCCGATTTCTCGTTTCCGCCACCCGCTGGAGCGGGTTCACCGGTCAGGAATTCACTTTCGTGCTTTCCGTTCCCGGCGGGGTTGAACATTACCAGGCTTTCTCGGTCCCCCTGACCACGTCCCTGCGAGCATGCAGAGGTGTAGACCACTGGGGTTAGGATCTGGCTTGATAGGTGCTGCCGACCCGCGACTCAAGGCCGCGTTGGGGTCAGGCAGGAGTACGACAGTACATCCCACCGTCAGCTGAGGCAAATCGTTTCCGGTAGTCCCTAGCTCCGCCCAACTGGTACGTCTCGTGCGGAACTGGGACTTCTTATGACTTACGCTTCTGAACAGTACGCCGTCCAGGACAGGTAGTGACGGCGCCACACAATCTCCGCCCCTGGGAGGCTTCCCATGACAACCGTGACGTCGCCGCTTGCCGGACGCGCCATCGGTCTCGCCGCAGTTCCCGACCCGGTCTTCTCCGGTGCGATGGTCGGGCCCGGCACCGCCATCGATCCCGTACGTGAGCCCTCGGAGGCCGTCTCCCCCATCGACGGGGTCATCGTCTCCATGCACCCGCACGCCTTCGTCGTCGTCGACGGTGAGGGCCACGGTGTGCTGACCCACCTCGGCATCGACACCGTTCAGCTCAACGGGGAGGGCTTCGAGCTCCTCGTGAACAAGGGCGACACCGTCCAGCGCGGCCAGGCCGTCGTGCGCTGGGACCCCGCCGCGGTCGAGGCCGCCGGCAAGTCCCCCATCTGTCCCATCGTGGCCCTCGAGGCCACTGCGGACTCGCTCTCCCACGTCGTCGAGGACGGCGACGTGAAGGCCGGCGACCAGCTCTTCGGCTGGAGCTGAGCCGGATCGTCCCCGTGACGACCGCGAGTTCGACATTCAACGCGGCGGCACGTGCCGCCGCTCTATCGGAGACGGGTGAGATGGAGACAACGCTGCGAGGCGTCGGCGTCAGCCACGGTGTGGCGATCGGCGAGGTCCGGCACATGGGCACGGCGGTTCTCGAGCCGCCGGCCAAGCAGATTCCGGCGGACGAGGCGGAGCGCGAACAGGGGCGCGCCCGTCAGGCCGTCGAGGCTGTCGCCGCCGACCTCAATGCGCGCGGCAACCTGGCCGGCGGCGAGGCCCAGCACGTGCTCGAGGCCCAGGCGATGATCGCCCAGGACCCGGAGCTCATCGCCGATGTGGACCGCCGTATCGCCGTGGGCAGCACGGCCGAGCGCGGTATCTACGACGCCTTCTCGCACTATCGCGAGCTGCTCGCCGGTGCCGGTGAGTACATGGCCGGGCGGGTCGCCGACCTCGACGACGTGCGGAACCGGATCGTGGCGCGCCTCCTCGGTGTACCGATGCCGGGTGTTCCGGACAGCGACGAGCCGTACGTCCTGATCGCGCGGGACCTGGCGCCCGCCGACACGGCACTGCTCGACCCCACGCTGGTGCTCGGGTTCGTGACCGAGGAGGGCGGGCCGACCAGCCACAGCGCGATCCTCGCGCGGGCGCTGGGTGTCCCGGCCATCGTCGCGCTGCCGGGGGCGGGCGAGCTCGCCGAGGGCACGATGATCGCGGTCGACGGTTCGACCGGTGAGATCTTCGTGGACCCGAGCGAGGAGAAGAAGGCGGAGCTGACCAAGGCCGCCGCCGCGCGCAAGGCCGCGCTGGCGACGTCCAGCGGTCCGGGCGCCACCTCGGACGGTCACAAGGTGCCGCTGCTCGCCAACGTCGGTGGTCCGGCAGACGTGCCGGCGGCGGTGGAGGCCGGTGCCGAGGGTGTCGGTCTGTTCCGTACGGAGTTCCTCTTCCTCGACGACAGCGAGAAGGCTCCGTCCGAGGAGAAGCAGGTCGAGGCGTACCGCAAGGTGCTCGAGGCGTTCCCCGAGGGCCGTGTGGTCGTGCGGGTGCTCGACGCCGGTGCGGACAAGCCGCTGGACTTCCTGACTCCGGTGGACGAGCCGAACCCCGCGCTCGGTGTGCGGGGTCTGCGGTCGCTCCTGGAGCACCCGGAGGTGCTGCGGACCCAGCTGACCGCGCTGGCGAAGGCGGCCGAGGGGCTGCCGGTGTACCTCGAGGTCATGGCGCCGATGGTGGCCGACCGTACGGACGCGAAGGCCTTCGCCGACGCGTGCCGTGAGGCGGGGCTGCGGGCGAAGTTCGGTGCGATGGTCGAGATTCCCTCGGCCGCGCTGCGGGCGCGCTCGATCCTCCAGGAGGTCGAGTTCCTTTCGCTGGGCACCAACGACCTGGCGCAGTACACCTTCGCGGCCGACCGTCAGGTCGGTGCGGTGTCGCGGCTCCAGGACCCGTGGCAGCCCGCGCTGCTCGACCTGGTGGCGCTGTCCGCCGAGGCGGCGAAGGCCGAGGGCAAGAGCTGTGGTGTCTGTGGCGAGGCCGCCGCCGACCCGCTGCTCGCCTGTGTGCTGACCGGTCTGGGTGTCACCTCCCTCTCCATGGGTGCTGCCTCGATTCCGTACGTGCGGGCGACGCTGGCCAAGTACACGCTGGCGCAGTGCGAGCGGGCCGCGGCCGCGGCGCGTGCCGCGGACACGGCGCACGAGGCGCGTGTGGCCGCGCAGGCGGTGCTGTCCGGGGAGTGATTCCCGGGGTGCTCGACGAAGGGGCTTTCCGTCACCGAGGTGGCGGGGAGCCCCTTCGTCGTGTGCGGGCTCAGTGGTGGGTGGTCCAGTCGTCGTCGGGGTCGGGGGTGACGGGGAAGCCGGCCCGGTGGTCGACGCCCGGTTCCGGGGAGAGGGGTTCTCCGGTGCGGGCGTCGGTGCAGTAGGCGGCGAAGACCTCGGCCTCGGTGAGGGGGGTGAGGGTGCCGCCGGTGAGGCGCCAGCCGTGGAGTCGGTCGCGGGCGCCGGGAGTGGTGGTGCGCAGGACGAGTCCGCCGGGTGCTCCGAGGAGGATGCCCGCGGCGAGGACGGCGGTGAACTCGGCGGCTGCGCCGTCCTCGACGGCCGTGGGAGTGGTGGTGCCGTCGGCGTGGAGGACGGCGAGGAGCTGGTCGTCGGCGGCCGGGACGCTGCAGACGAGGTGGTGGGTGCCGGGGCCGGCGGCGTCGAGGAGTCGGGCGAGGAGCCGGGAGGCGCGCTCGAAGGCGGCCCTGCCGATGTCCTTTCCGCAGGTGGCGCAGTCGCCGGCGGTGGCGAGGACGGTGGTGGCGTACTCCCAGGTGGCGTGGCGGACGGCGGTGTCGACCAGTTCGGGGAGGAGGGTGCTGAGGGGCTGCCCGGTGTAGGTGACCCGGGCGCCGGTGGCGGCGAGGTGGGCGGTGAAGCGGCTGCGGCTGGTGGGGTGGTCGGGGTCGAGGGCGGTTTCGGCGCAGTAGGCCGCGTACTCCTCGGGGTCGAAGAGGGTGACGGTGGTGTGGCCGCCCTGGGTGGCGAGGGTCCTGAGGAGGGCCTCGACCTGGCGGAGGTAGGTGGTGTGGTCGTCGAAGGCGAAGGTGCGGTACCTGCGCATGGCCGTGAAGTCGTGCTCGTCGGCGAGGAGGCCGACGGTGCTGGGGACTTCGCGGCGCAGGGCGCGGCGGAGGTTCGCTGGGGTGGTGCCGGTCCGTGTCATGTCTCCCCCTGGAATGCGGTCCGATCAGTGCTCACTCACCGTAACCTTCGCCACTGACAGTGACGGTTCGGGGAGGCGTCGGCGGACGAGGCGGTTCTGGGCGGCGCTGGTGGCGACGAGCGCGGCGCCGAGGAAGGGCCAGGCCAGGGGGCCGGCGGAGACGAGGGCCGTCATGAGGAGGGGGCCGACGAAGCGCTGGGTGGACTGGGCGAGGCCGTGGACGCCGAGGTAGGCGCCCTGGGCGTCGTCGGGGGCGAGGGCGACGGAGATCTCCCAGGACGCGATGGTGTGGATCATCTCGGCGAAGGTGAGGACGACGGCCGCGGTGATCAGGGCGGCGATGGCCAGGGTCCGGCCGCCGAGGGCGGAGACGGCCAGGGCGAGCGTGCCGACGGCGAAGAGGACCGCGAGGGGCGTGAGCAGGCGGCGGGCGGCTTCGGTGGAGGAGCCGAAGCGCGAGAGCGGGACCTGGAAGATCACGACGAGGGCGCTGTTGGCGACCATCAGGAGCGGGGCGAGGCCGACGGGGGCGTCGGTGGCGTGGACGATCCAGAGGGGCAGGGCGACCTGGAGGATCGAGTCGTGGAGGAAGAAGACCGAGTCCGCCGCGGTGAAGCCGAGGAAGCCCCGGTCGCGCCAGGGGTTGGAGGGCTTGGCCATGGGGGTGGCGTCGGTGGAGGCGGCGGCGATCCGGGAGGTGACGGGGGCCGGGGGTTCGGCGCAGCGGAGGGTGAGCGCGGCCATCACGAGGTAGGAGACGGCGTCTCCGACGAGGAGGAGGTGGAAGGCGGTGGTGGTGCCGACGGCGAGGGCCGCCGCCGCGCCGAGGCCGCCCAGGGTCCAGCCGATGTTGGAGGTGGTGCGGTTGATGGCCTGGTACCGGACCCGGTCGGGGCCGGCGACCCGGGCGGCGTAGAGCTTGGTGAGGACGTTGGTGGCGCGGTCGGGGAGGGCGCCGACGGCCGAGAAGAGGACGAGCAGCAGGTAGTCGTCGGTGGTGAGGAGGGCGAGGAGGGCCGCGGCGCGGAGGAGTTGGGTGCAGATGATGACGCGGACGAGGGGGAAGCGGTCGGCGAGCCGGCCGCCGAGGGGGGCGCCTGCGATGCCGGCGGCGCCGGAGACGGCGATGAGGAGACCGACCTGGCCGAGGTCGAGGCCGGTGACGAAGGTGAAGTAGAGGGCCATGGCCGTGGACCAGAGGCCGGTGCCGCATTTGTCGATGAAGCCGATGACGAGCATGCGGCGGCCGTCCCGGCCGCCGGGGATGCGGGCTTTGAGGGCTGTTCGGGTGGAGTGGGTGGTGCGGCTCAACGGGTCCCCCTTGCGAACTGCTTTGTATTGATACATACTTGATTACGTGGCAGCACAATATTCGATCGAAGGCACGACGGCCAAGGGGATTGCCGCGTCCGTGGAGCGGGGCGTCGCCGAGGGCGCACTCTCCCCCGGTGACGCCCTGCCGCCCGTGCGGCGGCTCGCCGACGACCTGGGGGTGAGCCCGGGGACGGTCGCGACGGCCTACAAGGAGCTGCGGCAGCGCGGCCTGATCGTCACGCGGGGCCGGGGCGGGACGGTCGTCGCGGAGGTGCCGTCGGTGGCCTCCCGGCGTCCGCCGCGCGTACCGGAAGGCCTTGTGGACCTCGCCGGCGGCCACCCGGACCCGCACTTCCTCCCCGTACTGCGTCCACCGGCGACGGTCGCCCCGGGGTACGGGTCCCACCGCGCCGCGCCCCGCACGGCGGCGCTCGAGGAGGCGACCCGGCAGTGGTTCGAGCGGGACGGAGTCCCCGCGCGGCACGTGACCTTCGCGCACGGGGCACTCGACTGCATCGCCCGGCTCCTCTCGACGGAGCTGCGGCCGGGTGACGCGGTGGCCGTGGAGGATCCCGGCTTCCACCATCTCCTCGACCTGGTCCCCGCGTTGGGCATGCGGTTGGTCCCGGTGGCCGTGGACGGCGAGGGGCTCGAACCGGAGTCGCTGCGGGCGGCGCTGCGGAGCGGGGTGCGCGCCGTGGTGTGCAGTCCCCGCGGACAGTGTCCGACCGGGGCGTTCTTCACCCGGTCCCGACGGGACGAACTGGTGGCTGTTCTCCGGGACTTCCCCGAGGTGCTCGTCGTGGAGGACGACCACAACGCGGACATCGGCGGGGCCCCGGCGCACACGCTGGCGGCGGCCGGGCTCGACCGGTGGGCGCAGGTGCGGACCGTGTCGAAGCACCTCGGGATCGACCTGCGCTGGGCCGGGGTGGCATGCGACGGGATCACGCTCGGGAGGCACGACGGACGGATGCTGATGACCTCGGGATGGGTCAGTCACGTCCTCCAGGAGACGGTGGTCGGCCTCTTCCGCGACGGAGCGGTACGCGCGCTGGTGGCCGACGGCGAGGCGGCGTACGCGGAGCGGCGCGCGGCCCTGATCGACGCGCTCCGGGCGTACCGGATCCGGGCGGTCGGGGCGAGCGGGCTGAACGTGTGGGTGCCGGTGCGGGACGAGTCGGCGGTCGTCAACGGGCTGCGGACGCAGGGCTGGTGGGTGGCCGCGGGGGCACGGTTCCGGATCGCCGCCCCGCCGGCCGTGCGGATCACCGCGTCGACGCTCGCGACGGAGGACGCACCGCGTCTGGCGGCGGACTTCGCGGAGGTCCTCGGGGACGCGCAGGCGACGTACGGCGGTTGACACCGTCCGGGGGTTCGCCGCGGCAGGTGGCCTCAGGGGGTGGCCGGCGGCGGGCGTGCGTGAGCGCTCCGGGGAGGGTCGTCCCTTCCCGGAGCGCTCGGAATGCCTCTCGTCAGGTCATCGCGTCCGGTAGGCGTTCGTCAGGGTCTGGGTGAGGGTGTTGCCCCGGGTGTCGGTGAGTTCGGCGCGCAGCGAGACGGACCCGCCGGGGCCGGGGGTACGGAAGCCCGCCTGGCCATTCACGACGGGGACGCGGGTCCAGGTGGTGCCGTCGTCCGTCGACAGGGACACGGTGAGGGAACGGACTCCGGTCTCGGCGGCCGCACCCCGGACGATGACCGGTACGCGCACCGGGGTCCCCGACGGGGCGGTGCCGTCGAGGTCGAGGGACGGGGCGAAGCGGACGGTGCTGAGGGGCAGGGCGGCGGGGACGGCCGCGGCGGCCGAGGTGAAGGTCCAGGCGGCGGTGACGCGTCCGCGTGCCGCCGTGCCCGCGCCGCGGGTCGCGGTGGCGGTCAGCCGGTAGGAGGCGCGTCCGGGGGTGGTGGTGAACGTGGCGCGGCCGGGGTGGCCCTGACTGGTGCCGATCAGGACCCCGTCGCGGTGGAGTGTGGTGGTGGCGCCGTCGAAGCGCGGGGCGGACGGGGCGTGGCCCTCACCGTCGGCGAGCAGCGGGATGTCGAGGGCGATCCGGTCGCCGTCGCGGACGCCGGCGGGGCGGGCGCCGGGTGCCGTGTCGAGCGTTGGGCCGAAGACGGCGTTGTCGAAGGTGTGGGTGGTGGTGGCACCCGCGCGTACCGCGATTCGGTCGGCGGAGTAGCGGTTGGGCGGGGTCTCGGGGGCCGCGGGTCCGGCGTGACCGACGTCCCAGAGGCCGCGTTCCGGCGTGACGAGGAAGGTCGCGGTGCCGGGCAGCGGGAGGGGCCGGGCGAGGCCGACGGTGGGGCCGGCGCTGGGCTGGATGTCGACGAACCCGCTTCCGGTCGCGCCCTGCGGGGCGGCTCCGCGGACCTTGACGGTGGCGAGGGAGGTGGTGGCGGGGTGGCGGACGAGGCCGGTCAGGGCGCGCGACGAGGTGAAGACATAGCCGAGCGCGTAGTCGGCGCGGGCGCCGGACCAGTAGGTGTCGATCCACTCCTTGACGGAGCCGGACTCGGCGGCGGGGCCGAGGTGGGCCACGCGCAGGTCCGCGCTCGACATCATGATGTTCGCGGAACGGGTCGTGCCCGCGTGGGTGGCCTCGACGTACGCCATGCTGTGCAGGTACCGGGCGTCGGACTCCGGCGGGCGGACGTCCACGGGCTCGGTCGTACGGGCGTCGACGGTGACCGTCGTGTCGTGGTCGAGGTCCAGGCGGGGCTGGACGACCCAGTCGGTTCCGGTGGCCTTGTCCTTGTCGGCGCCGGTGAGGGTGGAGTCGAGCAGGTAGCGGCCCTTGGGCAGGCGGACGGTGACCGTGCCGGACGCGTCGTAGGGCGTGGCGGAGGCGTCGGCACCGGGGCCCGAGATGCCGGTGACGTTCGTCCGGTAGTCGCCGGTGGCGGCGCCCGCGCGATCGAGATGACGGATGGTCAGCGTGTACGTCTCCGGTGCCGCGGCCGAGGCGGTCGCCGTCGGGGGCAGGGCGGTGAGGGTGGTGCTCGCGAGTACGGCGGCCACGGCCAGGGTGCGGAGGGCCGTGCGGCGGGTCGCGCCCCGGGGCGTACCGCTGAGTGTCGAGGAATCGTTCATGCACAGCACTGCGCGTCGCGGGCCAGGCGTTCCCGTGACCTGGGCCACATCGGCGCACGCCTTGGGCAGGGCCGGTGCGCGGTGTGGCGGGGGTCACGGGAACCCGGACGAACCTTCGCCCAGTGCCTTGTGTGGAATCACCTATGAGAGATCGTTTCCGCGCCGGGGATCCCGCCGCGCTCGGGGAGGCGTACGACGAGCACGCACGCGTGCTCTACCACTACGCCTTCCGGGTGTGCGGGGACCGGGCGGCGGCCGAGGACGTCGTCTCCGCCGCGTTCCTCGAGGCCTGGCGCTGTCGCGGGAAGGTGCACGCCGAGGGCGGCAGTCTGCGCCCCTGGCTGCTCGGCATCGCGACCAACATCATGCGCGGATCCGCCCGCGAGGCACGGCGGCGGGACGCGGCGCTGGCCCGGATGCCCGAGCGGGGCGTCCTGCCGGACTTCGCCGACGACGTCCTCGCCCGGATGACGGACGGGGAGCAGATACGGGCCGCCCGCGCCGCGCTCGGCAAGCTCCGGCGGCGCGAGCGGGAGGTCTTCACGCTCGTCGTGTGGGCCGGACTCGACTACGCGGCAGCCGGGGAGGCGTTGGGGGTCCCGGTCGGGACGGTGCGGTCCCGGTTGTCGCGGGCCCGCGAACGGCTCCGGAAGCTCGCCGACGCCGAACTGCGGACGGCGCGCCGGGAGGAGCGCGCGGCGGCGGCCGCGGTGCGGTCGCCCGGCGGAGTCGTGAGACCGGCCGCCGGGCCCCCCGGGGGCACCCGTCCCCGTACGGCCACCGCCTCCGGGGCGATGTGCCCGGCCGCAGGATCCGAAGCCGCGCGCCCCGCCGCCTCCCCCCGTGCCGTGAGCCGAGCCACCGCGCCCGATGCCGTGAGCCGAGCCGATGCGGCACCGACCACCGTCCGTCCTGCCCTCGTGCCCCGATCGATCCCGGAGAACCAGGCATGAACGCCTTCGCCCCTCGTACGCCGCATCACCGCAAGGCCGACGCGAACGCGGACGCCCTGCTGCGCACCGAGCTCGCCGAGCTGCTGCCCCCGCCGCCGGTGCCCGAGCTCGCGCCGGAGCGGGACCGCGAGCTGCGGCACACCGTCCTGCGGGCCGCCCTCGCCTCGGGTGACGGCGCCGTGGCCCACCAGCCTCGTGTGCGCCGGTCGCGCGGCGGGCTGCGGCTCGGCTGGATCGCCGCGCCCGTCGCCGCCTGCGCGGTCGTGGCCGGTGCCGTCGTGCTCGCGCCCCAGGAGGGACCCACCGGGTCTCCGGGCCGCGTCTCGGCGCATCCCGCCCCTGAGGCCGTGCGCTTCCTGTCCGGTGCCGCGCTGGCCGCCGCGGCCGCTCCCGCGCCGGACGCCCGGCCCGGCGGGTACGTCTACGTCAGGAGCCTGGTCGCCCACGCGGGGCGCGACGCGGCCGGCGGTCCGGCCACGCTGCCGGCCGCGCACCAGCGCGAGGTGTGGCTCTCCGTCGACGGCAGCCGCCCGGGGCTGCTGCGTGAGCCCGGAGCCGCCGACACCGAACTCGGGGTCGAGCTGCCCGTCTACGAGCTGGACGGTCCCGGGGCGACGCCCCGGAAGACCGCCCTCGCGACGGCGGCGCCCTCCGTCACGAACCCGACCCAGACCTACGTGGCGACGCTCCCGACGGATCCGGACGCGCTGCTGCGCCTGATCCGGGACCAGACGCGTGCGGGAGAGGGCGACGCCGACCAGCGGGCGTTCACCGCGATCGGGACGCTGCTCGCCGAGACCTGGGCGCCGCCGAAGGTCACCGCCGCGCTGTACGGGGCGGCGGCGCGGATCCCCGGGGTGACCCTCCTGCCGTCCGCGAAGGACGCGGCGGGTCGTGAGGGCGTCGCCGTGGCCCGTACCGCCCACGGCGAGCAGACGCAGTGGATCTTCGACCGGGGGACGTCGGAGTTCCTCGGTGAGCGCACCGTCCTCACCGAGACCACCTCGGCGGGCCGGGCCGGGACGGTCCTCGGGGTCTCGGCGGTGCTCGCCAAGGCGTCCGCGCCGGCGCGCGGTGAGCTGCCGAAGGGCTGAACCGACGGCGTGAGCCGAGCTGAGCCGAAGGGCTGAGCTAAAGGGCGGGGCCCCCGCCCGGCCGGCGGGAGGGGGGGCCCGCCCGGGGCGGCCGCGGCGGCGGGGGGCGCCCCCGGCGGCGAGAACGGGAGTGGGGGGGGGGGGGGGAACGAGCCCGGCGGGTAGGCGACTGG
>NZ_JBHTSA010000191.1:0-10309 GCF_042795405.1 Streptomyces sp. NPDC056480
TCAAGAGCTGGGACCACAAGAAGAAGATCGAGATCACTCGATACGACGCCTACAAGGGCCCGAACAAGGCGAAGAACGGCGGTGTGGTCTTCAAGGACTACACCACCCTCGAGGCCGCGTACGAGGACCTGAAGTCCGGCAACGTCGACGTGCTCCGTCAGATCGCGCCGAAGGACCTCCCGGTCTACCGCCAGGACCTCGGCGACCGCGCCGTGGACCAGCCGTACTCCGCGATCCAGACCCTTGCCGTCGCCTTCTACGCCGACCAGTGGAAGAAGCCGAAGCAGATCGACCCGCGCGTCGTTCAGGGTCTGTCGATGGCGATCGACCGTGCCACCATCACCAAGACGGTGCTGAACGGCACGCGTGAGCCCGCGACCGGCTGGGTCGCCAAGGGTGTCCTGGGCTTCCAGGAGGACGGTGGCGCCGGCGTCACCCAGTTCGACCCGGCGAAGGCCAAGGAGCTCATCAAGGCCGGCGGCGGCGTCCCCGGCAACAAGATCTCCATCCAGTTCAACGCCGACGGTGGCCACAAGGAGTGGGTGGACGCTGTCTGCAACTCCATCCAGCAGGCCACCGCCGTCCAGTGCGTCGGCGAGGGCAAGCCTGACTTCCAGGCCGACCTGACCGCTCGCAAGAACAAGCAGGTCAAGTCCCTGTACCGCTCCGGCTGGGTGCTCGACTACCCGGTGAACGCCAACTTCATCTCGGACCTGTTCCGCACAGATGCCGGCGGCAACCAGGGCGGCTTCTCCAACAAGGAGCTCGACGCCAAGATCGCCAAGGCGGACTCGGCGGCCACCCTGGAGGAGTCGGTGAAGGCGTACCAGGCCATCGAGAAGGACCTGGTCAACTACATGCCGTCCATCCCGCTCTGGTACTACAAGGTCAACGCGGGCTACTCCGAGAAGGTTTCGGGCGTGGCGTACGGCCAGGACGGCGACCCGATCCTGACCGGCGTCGAGGTCAAGAAGTAATACCCAAGCGTAGTCCGCCTGCCGATGCGGGGCTGACGGGATGTCAGCCCCGCGTTCGGCGCCTTACGCGTGCGGCTGCCGAGCCCTTGCGCGGTATCCGCGCAGCCGTCGCGGGCTGCGCGCCATCTTGGTCCTGCGAGGCGGCCCCGAACAGCGGGGCCCCGCGCGGCCAGGACGCTATTGCGCGTAGCTGCGTCACGGGCACCGGCCTCTATCGCGGCCTCTGCAGGTTCCACCAGGACCCTCACCAGCGCACCACCACCGGCCAGCCGTCAGGCCCCGCACGCTCGCCGCTCATGCCCTCATCGTGGCGG
This sequence comes from Streptomyces sp. NPDC056480, assembly GCF_042795405.1. NCBI lineage: Bacteria > Bacillati > Actinomycetota > Actinomycetes > Kitasatosporales > Streptomycetaceae > Streptomyces > Streptomyces sp. NPDC056480. The sequence goes on from NZ_JBHTSA010000191.1 coordinate 1,292, forward strand.
GACCCGTGCGTTCACATCACGGTTCACCGGATCGTCCGCCGATACCAGCAACGTCCATGCGGCGGCGGTCTCATTCCCGGGCGGCCTTCCGGCGCCGCACCGCCAGTCCCGTTCCAGCCGTCTCGTCGCGCCCCAAGGCGGGTTGCCCTGATCCGCAACACCGGGGCACAGGGGTGCCGCCTTACCTGACCCGTCGGATTGGGTCTGGCGGGCGGAGTTAGCCGGCGGTTCCCGGGAGTCGAGTGCACGGGCGCCCCTCCGCCTTGCGATGCACGACACCGGACGACGCGGGCTTAAGCGGTAAGATGTCTACCAGGACCTCGGCGCCCAGGCAGGCGGGCGCGTGGTGACGCCACCACCCACCGGAAGTTCAAGAAGAACGCTCCGGACTGACACGGGGAACCGCAGTCCTCGACGTCCCGCCGCTTGCCGTGCACGAGCTCGTCAGGGACGGGAAACCCCTAGCGTCCGGGCGCGGCCGTCCCGGTTGCGGGCGCCGGGGAAACCGGGGAACGAGTATGTCCGAGCAGACCATGACAGCATCCACCCGCCACAGCGCCACGGTCCCCTCCCCCGCGCCCCGCATCAGGGACAGCGGGCGCGGTTGCGTGCGCGGCGCCGGGAAGGGTGAGTGAGCTGGCCGCTCGTGCCGGTGATCCTCGTTCCGCAAGGAGTGCGCGGCCGGTACACGGCGGCGGGGTCGGGGTGCCGGGTGAGGCCGATCTGAGGCGCTGGCGCAACAGCTGGCCGCCGTTGCTGGAGGCGCTGCTGTGTCGGTGCGGGCCGGGCGGGAAACGGGGGCTGGTGGTCGTGGAGCTGAAGGCAGCGGCAGACCTCTTGCATGACGAATCACTCCGCACACTGCCCCTGATTTCCACCGGGTTGAAGCAGAGCCAGCAGGGAGGCGGTTTCGAGAGCCATGATGTGGGCGGTGAGCCTGGGAGCCATCCGCTGTATTGGTGTGCGGCATACCGCTGGTGGCCTAATGAGGGCTTTGAGCTGTTTGACCGTTCACGCTATGTCTGTTGGTCACAGTCGTGTCAGGAGACCGGTGTGTGCAGGTCGCGTGAGTGGGGCTTTGCGCGGATCCGCCGGGACAGGCGTGTGGACCCGAGCGTGTCAGGGCGTGTGCTGGCCCAGCGGTACCGGGTGTCGCGGAACACGGTGGCGAGGGAGCTGGCCCGCCCGGCGCTGCTGCTGCACCGGCAGCTGCCCGCGCATGCAGTGGCCGCCGGGATGACGACCGTGCTGGGGACCGGCTCGGTCAACACGGAGCTGGTCGCGGCCGAGTCCTGCAAGGCGATCGAGGACACCGATGGCAGCGGCCTTGCCCCGGCGGCCCCCTGCCCTGGGAGCAGCCGGACGCGGACGGGACGGACCCGGTCGGGGGAGCGAAGATCTTTTCTCTGCCCGCCCGGAGTCTGCCTTCCGGCCCCCGCCCGGCCCTGCCGGACATGTCCAATTACGACCGGCGCCTTGCGCCGGTGAATACAACTAGCACCCAGCGGAAGGGCACGAGCGTATGACCGTGATCAGGACCGACGAGATGAGTTCGGTACAGGTGCTGCCGCGGCGAATTCCGCTGCCTGGCGGCCCGGAGGACACCCTGACCGACGAGGCCTGCCGTGACCTCAGGCCGGGGGGGTTCCGCGGGTTCGTAGAGCTGGCCACCGCAGTCCGCCGGGAACAGGCGGCCTGCAAGCAGTTCCTCCCCGGTCTGCGCCAGGCTGAGCTCGCCAGCCGGGGTGTCTGCCGCCAGCAGCGGCCTGTCCGCGCGGCCCGGTTTCCCCTCCCCAGGCGGGAGGGCTTCTGCTATGGCAGGACCTCCAACGTCTGGCCCTGGGCCGTCGCCGGGCTCCGGCAGCCGTCCTGGGTCCAGCTGGGCCGCCTACTGGTGCTCGGCGACTCAGGCACCGGGAAGCTGCACCTGCTGACCAGGGCGGGATCAGCGGTCGCGGAGGCTGGCCTGTCCGTCCGCTGCACCGCCCCGCTACTGGTGAACGAGGTCGCCGAGGCCGAGGCAGGGTGCCGGCTGTCTTCAGTGATCGCCTGCTGCAGCAAGGACGGCCGTTTCTGCCGGTCCGGGTCCGGTTGCCTGACCCCGGACATGAAGGGCGCCAGGCCCCTGTTCCAGGTCTTCGGCGGACGGGAGGAGGGCAATACGGCTGCCGTCGCGTCGGACCCGCCGCCGTTCGCCGAGCGGGACAAGGCCTTCGCAGAGCCGCGGCTCTGCGCGGCCATCGCCGGCCGGGTCACCTTCCGCAGCACCCTCATCCAGACCGGCACCGAGTCCCGCCGCTTCCGGATCACCGAAGCCGAATGCCGGACCCGCTGATGGACGACACTCCTCTGCAGGGTCCGGCGCTGCCTGACGTCTGCGACTACTGCCAGCAGTTCATCCGTGCTGGCACAGCCGTCTACGGGCGCGTTCGCGACTCCTCCAGCGTCCACCCCACCGACCCGGCGCAGGACGGACAGCGCGTTCTGACCTGCTGCAGCCCCGCTCATCTCGCCGAACTGCAGCAACACTACCGGCACCGCCCCTTCGTCAGCGAAGAACTCTGGGCGATGAAGATCGACCGGACCATGCGGCAGCACCCGCACCGACTGACCAACGATCAGCTCATGCAGGAGACCGGGCTCAACCTGATCCAGCTGGAGGCGGCCGCCACATGGCGCCACCGCCGCCACTACGGCAACCCGCAATCGGCCGGAGAGCGCTAAACGAGGCCGGACCTTTCCGTACCGCGGCTGTCAGAGACACGGAGCGCCAGGGCCCGGGAGCACCACGCTGAAGCCTCCGCAGGGTGCCGCGGACCGGATCCGTCTCATGCGGCTGTCCGGCATCAGCGGAGCCACAGCCGCGCAGTACGTCCGGGCTGCACGCCCCGGGCGCACCGCGCGCCCGGGTGCACGCCGAGACCGGCGGCGACCGCAGCCGCTTCGCCGCCAGGGCTCTTGGGGCCTGCGCAGGATCAGCACCGTCACCCGCGACTTCTGGCAGGCACGCGGGGATAGTCCGCCGGGCAGAAGCCGGTGACCTGCCGCGGCGGGCTGTGTCCGGGCCTTCATCTCGCCCGGCGCCAGGGCCCGCTATGGTGCTCACGCTGCGCTGACACCGGGCTCAGGCCGGAGCCGGGAAACACGGCGCAGGCAGCGGATCACATCGTCTGCGGGCGCCCATGGCCCGGGGAAGCGGTGACGCTCCACGGCCCGGCATCACAAGCACTCCTGAATCAGTGCCGGTTCCCGTTTGGCCAGGCGGGCAGGGAACCGTTCTGGAACGCTTTACATACCAGTACTGACGGTGATGTCGTCCGAACTTGGCTTTCCCAACGGATCCGGTGGCGATGGATAAGGGGGCTGTGACACCAGGAGGCGCAACAGCACCGGGCCCCCCTGCCTCTGACTGAGCTGGGGTGATGGAGAGAGCGGTCGCTCCAGCCAGGGCAAGCCCGGAGGCAAAGAGCGCACGCATTTCCCTGCGGAATCACGTCTTCGCGGTGACTGCCCTCGGCCAGGATGCGACGCCGTCCGCGACACTGGCAGCGCGGCAGCGTTCCCGGTCATCCGTCCAAGGGTCGGGAAACACAGACGGCGGCAGGCCAGCGTGCGGCACTGCGGGCAAGCGCAGGCGGGGAACGCGCCGGCCGGGTGTTCACCATCCGCCCGGCGGGACCGCAAACCTGACGCTGAGCCCCGGGCCGGGCGGCCACCTTTCTCCGGCAACCCGTGCCGTCTGTGATCAGGCCGCCTTCCGGGTCACCGGGATACCCGGCCGCACAACCCGGGCTACGGGCAGCGGCGAGATGAGTGCGCGCAGCGCGGTGGCCCGAGCCAGCTCACCCCCGGCGACGGAGGTCCGTCTGCCGTGGATCTTCGCGGCATGGCAGCGCCGACGGCGTCCATCCAGAGCTTGGGGGATACATCTCCCAGCCGGCCAGTGAGAACTCTGCCGCGGGTGGTTGCAACGGCGGAGGAGACACCGGTCTGGCAGTTGTCTGCTCCGGCGGGCGGGGCCGGAGTACTGGCGGAGCCGGTGCTGCCGAGACAGGCGGGCCGCGCTGGGCGGTGACCGTGGTCTGCCGCCCCCGCGTACGCGGGGCGGCACCATTCGGACGGGTCACCCGCGGTGCTGTCACGGCGCACGCCAGACGGCGGTGAACGGGCATGCCAGCGCCCTGTACTGACCCGGCACGGGGCATGGCAGAGGCGGTATCAGGACTTACTGAAGCGCTCGTGGGCCGACTGGCGGGTTGTTCTGAGAGGACGGGAGATTTCTTCCCAGGAGTGACCGGAGGCCCTGGCCGCGGCGACTGCCAGTTTCTGCATCTGCTCGGCGCGGGCGCGCAGGTAGGTAGCGGCGCGGATGGCGGCGAGGGGGCGGTGCTCGTCGAGGCGGGCAAGGTCCTGCCGCGGGAAGGTGAGGTTGACGACAGCCCTCTCTGCGTCGTTGAGCGCCTTGGCTACGTGGGACGGCAGCACTTGGCTGAGGCTGACTTCGGCATGGTGGTGCCAGTCCAGCTGAGCGAGGTCGTCAGCCGTTTCGGGGCTGCGGAAGTTTGCTTCCCGCCTGAGCCCACGCCAGCCGCAGCGGCAGACAGCACGGATGCCAGCCGCGAGAGGACGTCCTTCTCGGCCGTCGTACTTCAGGCTCCAGGCCCAGGCCAGCTCATGGGTCTGAGCGGCTTCCAACAGCTCCTCCCAGTTGTCGCGCGGAGCGTCCTCTCCCGTCGGCAGGACGGCGATGACCCAGCCCTCATGTCTCACCCGGCTGTGCTCGGAATCGCGGTGCAGAAAACCCATGGCCCTACCTCTTTCACCAACTCAGCTGCTGCCAGGGAGCCTTGGCAGTGATACAGCGGGCATGCGAGCAGGCACCCGAAGAATGAACGGCCCCTCCGGCCCGCCGGGTCCAGAGGACCCGGATGCTGCCGGTGCCCCGCCGGGGCCGAGACGCCTCGGTACCCAGACGGCCAGTGCTGCCTGCACAGGCGGTCAGGAGCCGGGCTGGGGGTGCCGGGGCCCCGGGCGGCTCGCAGGCCGGGGCTACGTTCAATGGCCAGGGCGCAGGATGCGGCCGCGCACCCGTCAGATCCGGCGGCGAGGACCTGGATCCGTCCAGCGGGCCCTTCAGCGCGGTCAGCACAGCGGCACGCAACGCCTCTCATGTGGGTCTTTGGCGAGGCGAGGGCACCAGCCGGTGGTTGATCCCGCGGTCAGCCCGCCATCAGCCTCCGGTCCCGGCGCCGGTGAAGACATGCGAGAACTCCGGCAGTCGGGTGGCCCGCGATCAACACCAGGGCTGCCGCATACGTGCCGAAGACATCCCCCGCAGGGAGAAGGTGCTCGCTTTCTTCATGATCCGCCACTGCCGAGTAAAGCATAACGGTGGCGTGAATCAGATTGGAAACTATTACATAGTTGACCAGCGGCCTGTACCGCATAGCGTCCCATGCACCACGGATAAGGAAAAACCCCAGCGGCACATAGATCGCCAGGAGCATGTATTCGAATACAGGCATTCGATGATGCTCACCCCATATCCATCCCGGCGCGCCCAGGAGGACCATGACTGGACACACGAATGAATATCCCACTCCTGCAACCAGCATAGCCGCAGATGCCTTCGGCCGGTCCGGACTCACACGCGACGTGCCATTCACCCTGCTCCCCTTTCCATGCGAGGTTTACGAGTCGGCAATGTAGATCACCATGCCAGGCATGGGAAGAGCCTCTCACCGGAGCCTTGCGGGACCCGCGGAGAATAGTTCCCTTTTAACCAGATCGGAGATGAATTAGATTCAGACTTCCAGCCCGCAGTTGAGTACCTCTACTCAATAGAGATTTCTCTACCGTCACCCGCGGGGACGGAAGGCCAGTTCTGCCGCTGGCCGGGGAACCGTGCCCCGGGCTCGCTGCCGCCGACGGTCAGCCTGACGGTTCGCCAGGCAGGCCGTCCCGGGCTCCCGCTGGATGGAACGCAGACGGTGTCCTGCAGCAGGACGATGACGGATCCGCGGCAGGGGGGGCCAGCAGAGTCCGGGCGGGTGCCCCGGATACGGGCACGCGCAGGCAGAGACGGTGCCATATGGCCACTCCGCACGGCGGCCTCTCTCAGGCTGTGCATGAATTGCCTCCGGTCCACAGCCTGGACTGTCCCGGCGCCAGTCGGCGGGGCTTGATACTGTTCGCCCTCTCGGTCTTGAACGGCAGGCCGCGGAGATCAGCCAAGGCCTCGATGTGACGAAATACCGGCGCGGCGTGTTCAATGACGAGATGCTGACCGTCTGCGAAGCGGCCATGCGCAAGGTCTGCGAGGACTTCGAGGCCGAGCTGACTTGAGTTCAACGGCGAACGTGATCACGTCCATCTCCTGGTGAACTACCCGCCCAAGGTGTCCGTGTCCGGCCTCGTGAACAGCCTCAAGGGCGTCTCGGCCCGCATCCTGCGCAGGGACTTCACCGGGCGGACGAACCACGCTCTCATGCACGGACACTTCTGGTCACCGTCCTACTTCGCCGCATCGTGCGGCGGCGCACCGCTCACGGTGGTGAAGCAGTACATCGAACAGCAGCGCCGCCCGTTGCAGCTTCGCCCTGCGGACCGTTCCGGCATACCCCACCCTGAAGCACGGGGCTTGCGCCGGGGGCGACCGGTCAACATCGCGGCTCTGTTCCAATGCCAGCAGCGGGCCATGGGCCGACGGAGGCTGATCCATGGCATCCGACAGCGAGTGCAGACTGCCGCCCCGTGGCGGGATCTGCTGCCCGAGTGCGGGGAACGGTCCGAGAGGGCTCTCCCGCTGCTGGCACGCTGCGGGATCTGGCCCTTGCCGCTGCCTCAGCTGCAGGCCCGGGTGGATGCGACCGGCCTGATCACGCGGAAGTCCAACGCCACCTCCGCGATCTGCCGAGCCCCTCAGCACGCCGCAGGCGCCCGCCCAGCGGGCGCCTGCGGCGCAAGCTCCCATCTGGCCTCCGAGCAAGAACACGCCCGCTGCCCTGAACGGCATCTGAGTGCCACGCACCATCCGGGCCATCCCCGTCTGCCCACCTGCTCGGGGTGCGGGGGCGACAAGGCGTGCTCCTGTGGCTTGAGCTGGACCCTCCTGTGAAAGCGGGCGTTCCGCACCGCCGGCAGGATCCACAGCAATCACCTGCACCCAGGTCAGTGCACTGAAGACATCGGACGTGGAGGCAGGCTGCCCTGATGCAGCCTCGCCGGAGCGCCCTGACCGCCCCCCTCTCCCGCAGTCAGCACTGCCGGCAGACCCGCCACTGCACCAGTAACCACCAGCGAAAGAGCGTCCCTTCAGTCCGAGGAGCCGAGGGGAATGCTTCGTTCTCTGAGCCTACTTGGTGCGTATCTCGGCCTGGAACGGCAGCAGATATGCCAGGGCACCTGGCAGTCGGCGCGCCCAAGACGATTCGTTATGGGAGCCAAGGGGATCGTCGACGCTCAGCAGACTGTCGCCGTTGATGTATCCGCGGGCCAGTAGCGCGTCGCGGAAGCGGCCCGTCTGGGCAGCGCCGTCACGATTGCCCCCGGCGTCAACATAGAACCTTTCTGAGCGTCTGCCCACGGACGTTTCAACGGTGTGAGTGAAGGACTCGCTGTCCCACCAGAAGCTGCTCGACATGCACCCAACCGCGCCGTAGACCGTGCTGCGCGTCCAGCCTGCATAGCAGCTGAGGAGGCCCCCCAGCGACGATCCCGCCATCAGCGTGTCGGGTGCACCGGTGAGTGTCCGGTATCGGGCGTCGACATACGGCTTCAATGTGTGCTGGACAAAGTCGAGGTAGGTGTTTGCATCGCCGCCTCCGTACTCAGGGTCGACAGTGGGCGTGTACTCGTCGATTCGGGAAGCTGTGTTATTGATGCCTACGACGATCGCCTCACGGGTTACGCCCAGACTGGTCAGCCGGTCGAGGGCTTCGTCAACCTGCCACTCAACTCCCCCGAACGCGGTCCGGGAGTCGAAGAGGTTCTGGCCGTCATGCATGTACACAACGGGGTAGCGTTTGGCGCCGTTCTCACGGTAGCTCGGCGGGAGATACATCGTGACGTCACGGCGGTTTCCAAGCTGAGGCGAGTGGAAACCGGAGATCGTAACTCTTGATCCGCGGGATTCTCCGAAGAACGGATAGATATGGATCGATCTCGAAGTCCTCGCATTTACAATGTAGTTGCCGCCTATGGACCATGCGGTGTCATTGAAGAGCACTTTGAATTCGAAGCTATGTGATGATGATGGCACCTCCCAGGTCCAGACATTTCCATCTGTCCACTTCATCTGCCTGCCTGCGTTCCAGTTCAACGATGCCGAACTGCCCCGGATGCTCAGCGCATTACCCCATCCAGTGTCGTAGTGCGCATATATCCTGAACGGCTCTGGCTCAGCTGGCACTGGACTGACCCATCCCGCCAGCGTAAGCATGACGGCTACCAGCGCTCCTGCTCGGGCCATGCGTACTGTCCGTTGGACATGCACGATGTCCGCCTCCTGTCCGACTTGGCTTGATCGACACCGGCGAGCGTCTTCCATACCCGTTGCCCTCTCCTCTACCACCGCCAGCCCAGGCGTGCGTCTGCCAGCGAGTGCCAAGCAGAATCACTAGTCAGAGACATGGCGCTGCCGCGGTTCATACAGAGCGCCAGCACACCGGCAAACACGCCACGTCACACCAATCCACTTGCAGCAGGGCAGCTGAGGGCTCTCCTCTGTCACCACAAGAGGGACCGCCGACATTGAAACGCGTCGCGGCGCGAAGGTTGTTGTCTCGCTGCAACTACCTCTGCTTCAGCAACGTGCTGGCCATCATCGGTGCTGACACGAGGCTGGTCAACGCCGCGGCCCGCACCTTGCCAGCGGGATATGGGCCGCCGCCGCAGCCGAGTCCTCGGCAACCCCTCCGCCTTGGGGCCTGTCCAGTTAACGGTGTAACTGGGTTGCTTGGTGGGGTCAGATTCGGTTGTTGGTGAGGCGGCCGTCGAAGGCGATGCCGAAGGCCTGCA
>NZ_JBHTSA010000192.1:0-9813 GCF_042795405.1 Streptomyces sp. NPDC056480
GGAACGCGGGTGCCGCCCTCTTCCGTACGTCGTGGGGGCGTCATCCCCGGGGGAGTGCGGGTGCATCCCCGGGGGCCGGTCACGCGTCCGTCGGTCATCCCCGCTGCGCGGCGAGCTCCTTGGCGGCCTCGGTGAGGTCCTTGGCGGTGTCGATGGCCCGCCAGTACGCCCCCTGGGGCAGCGGGAAGCCGGCCAGCCGCCGCTCTCGGGCGAGCCGGGGGAAGGTGGTGCGCTCGTGGTCGCCCAGGTCCGGGAGGAGCTCCGTGAAGGCCGCGGAGAAGACGTACACGCCCGCGTTGATGAGGAACGGCGACGGCGGCGCCTCGATGAAGTCGGTGATGTGGCCGAAGGTGTCGGTCTCGACGGCGCCCCACGGGATGCGGGGGCGGGCCAGGGCGAGGGTGGCGAGGGCGTCGCGCTCGTCGTGGAAGGCGGCCATCTCGCGCAGCGAGAAGCGGGTCCAGATGTCGCCGTTGGTGGCGTACCAGGGCTGGTCCGGCGCGGGCAGATGCGCGGCGGCGTACTTGAGGCCTCCACCGCGGCCCAGGGGCTCGGTCTCGACGACCGTGGTCACCTTGAGGGGGAGGTCGGCGCTCTCCAGCCACTCCTGGAGCACTTCGGCCAGGTGGCCGCAGGAGACGACGGCGTCGGTCACGCCCTCGGCGGCGAGCCAGGAAAGCTGATGGCCGATGATCGGGGTCCCGGTGCCCGGGATCTCGACCATCGGCTTGGGGCGGTCGTCGGTGTACGGGCGGAGCCGTGAGCCCTGGCCGCCCGCCAGGACCACGGCCTGCGTCGGAGTGGTGTGCATACGGGGAACGATAGGCGCCCCGTACGTCCGGCGGTCGGACGCCCGACGGCCGGACGCGCGTCGTGGTTCAGCGTCGTCGCTCTGCGTCGTCGCTCAGCTCGCGCGCATCACGCCGGTCGCGTACGAGGTGTCGCAGACCGGCCGCGAGAAGCCCTGGGCGCGGGAGGGGCCGTACTGCTCGACGGCGGCGCGGCCGAGGGAGCGGGCGATGGACATGCAGTGCTTGGCGAGGGAGGGCCGGTTCTCCACCTCGCGCTGGAGGTGGGTGAGGGCGACCCCGGGGTCCTTCTCCTGGAGCTCGGCGAGGAGCTGGTCGCGCAGAATGTCCTGCGGGGCACGGGACTTGGCCCGGACGGAGACCTCGGAGGAGGACGCCGTCAGCTGGGTCCCGGCGTCCTCGCCGGCCCACGGCACGGCGGACACCGCGAGCGTTCCCGAGAGCACCAGGACGACGGGCAGGACGAGGGCGAGAGAGCGGCCGATTCGGCGGGCAGTAGGCGTCACGCAGGCGAGCGTAGCGGCCGGTAGTGATATGGCGACATTTAGTCACTCTCGCGGGGGATGGTTCGAGGCGGCTTTTCGAATTCCGTGTTGACGCGGGGGGTGGGGGCGGGCCGGGAATGCCGGGGTTTTCCCCGGTAAACCCCGGCACGTGCCCTCGGGTCCTCCACCAAGACGAACGACCCCGCATCTGCAAGAGATGCGGGGCCGTTCGGCCGGCTTCGGTCGTCGGCCGGCTCGGTCGTCAGTCGACTCGGTCGGTCGGCTCGATCTTCAGCCGGCTCGGTCGGCCGAGGGAGAGTCGGCCGACGGACCGAGCCGGTTGGGGGTCAGTCGCTGAGACGGGCGCCGGTCGACGTCGAGAAGACGTGGAGCTCGTCGGCGCGCGGGACGACGTGCAGCGTGGTGCCCTTGGCGGGGACGTCACGGCCGCCGACGCGGACGACCAGGTCCTTGTCCTCGCCGCCGACGCGGGTGGAGCCGTACACGAAGCCGTCGGAGCCGAGCTCCTCGACGACGTTGACGGTGACGGCCAGGCCGTCCTTGCCGGTGGGGCCCTGCACGTCGAAGTGCTCGGGGCGGACGCCGACGGTGACGGTGGTGTCGCCGTTGGCGGAGGCGGCGGCGATGGCGTCACGGGAGACCGGGACGACGCTGTTGCCGAACTTGACGCCGCCGTCGGTGATCGGGACCTCGACCAGGTTCATGGCGGGGGATCCGATGAAGCCGGCGACGAAGAGGTTGGCCGGCTTGTCGTACATGTTGCGCGGCGAGTCGACCTGCTGGAGCAGACCGTCCTTGAGGACGGCGACGCGGTCGCCCATGGTGAGGGCCTCGGTCTGGTCGTGGGTGACGTAGACCGTGGTGATGCCGAGACGGCGCTGGAGGCCCGCGATCTGCGTACGGGTCGAGACGCGGAGCTTGGCGTCGAGGTTCGACAGCGGCTCGTCCATGAGGAAGACCTGCGGCTCACGCACGATGGCGCGACCCATGGCGACACGCTGACGCTGACCGCCGGAGAGCGCCTTCGGCTTGCGGTCGAGGTACTCGGTGAGGTCCAGGATCTTCGCGGCCTCTTCGACCTTGGTGCGGATCTCGGACTTGTTGACACCGGCGATCTTGAGCGCGAAGCCCATGTTGTCGGCGACGCTCATGTGCGGGTACAGCGCGTAGTTCTGGAACACCATCGCGATGTCCCGGTCCTTGGGCGGCAGGTGCGTGACGTCGCGGTCACCGATGCGGATGGAGCCGGCGTTGACGTCCTCGAGACCCGCGAGCATGCGCAGGGAGGTCGACTTGCCACAGCCGGAGGGCCCGACGAGGACGAGGAACTCGCCGTCGGCGATCTCGATGTCGAGCTGGTCGACGGAGGGCTTGGTGGCACCGGGGTACACCCGGGTCGCCTTGTCGAAAGTGACGGAAGCCATGGTGATGTGTCCCTTCACCGGCAGGAACGTGCCGGACGATCCGAGTAAAGGAAGGATTGAGGTCTAGTCCACCTGGGTGAACTGCACGTGACGCTACCTGGCGCCGCGGCATCTGTCAGCACTCCACCCGGGGTGAGATTTCCGACCGCCGCCGGGACGAGGTTGGTTACACTGCACTCGCTGCCTCCTTAGCTCAGCTGGCCAGAGCACCGCTCTTGTAAAGCGGGGGTCGTCGGTTCGAACCCGACAGGGGGCTCCAGGTGAAGGGCCGGCGCCGGGGTGTCATTCCCCGGCGCCGGCCCTTTCGCGTGATCACGGTCGTGCCACCTACGTGCCAGAAGGCTCTGGATCACTGTCCTTCCGGGCCTGGCGGACCATGACCACGGAGCGGGTCAGGTCGAGGTCTCGGCGGCGGAGGGAGGTCGGCTCGCCGAAGCGGAGCGTGGTGAAGGCGTTGGTCTACCCGGAGCAGGGACCGACTGTGCTGAAGCGCGTTTGGGCCGCCTCACAGCTTGGCGTTGAGCGTCATGAATGAGCGACGCTCGATGAAGTGCTCAAACGTCGCTTCAGGCCGTCCGCCCGACAGGTCCACCCCGCACATAGAGAGCTCTGGGCGGTTCGACAGCAGCTCGAAATCGCGAACCGCAGCCTCGAAGGAGCAAATGACGCCTGGCTCACCGCCACCCGCACCGCGGACCTGCCCAGGCTGCACACGTTCGCCACCGGTCTGGAGAAAGACCGGGACGCCGTCGTCCAGGGCCTGAGCACCCGCTGGAACTCCGGCCCCGTCGAAGGTCGTGCCAACCACATCAAGATGATCAAACGCCAGATGTTCGGACGAGCCAAGCTCCCCCTGCTCCGCAAACGTGTCCTCCTCGCTGCGGCACAAGGCAGCCACCGTCACCCGCTCTGCCCTTGATAGAACTGCTTCATGAGTTTGAACGATGACCAGATCGGACAGGTCGAGCACCACTTCGGAGTCCGGTTTCCCCAGGACTACCGGGACTTCCTGGGCACTACAGGGAGTCTGAGCCAGTTCGTTCCTCCCGCTGACGACTTCCTGGTGATCGACGCGTTGGACGAGCTCATCGGCGTCAACGAAGCCGGTGAGTTCCAGAAACGCTTCCCCGGTGCCATCGTCATCGGAGGGGACGGAAGCCGCGAGCTACTTGCCTACGACTTTCGTCAGGACACCCCGCCTCTGGTGACATTCGATGTCTCCGCGGAGGACTGGTCATCGGCCATCCACCAGGCAGCATCCCTCTCCGCCCTGTTGGAGCAGTTCCCTCGAACCGGATGGAAATGGGACGAAGTCGATCCCTCGCCCTCCTGACCACTGCCCTTACGGAATGTGTGCCAGAACCCAGAGGCCGCTTCACCTGGCGGTGGGTGTGGGATTCGAACCCGCGGTGGCTCGCGCCACGACGGTTTTCACGACCGTTCTCCCTCATCGCTGTGACTGGTTGCGATCTGGCCATGCCACATGCCGACGAGGACCTCCTGAAGCAGAGAGTCGGCTCTCTGCAGAACGACGTCCGCGGCCTGATGCTCGGTTTCGAGCGGCTGCTGAAGGTCGCTGACCTGTTGGTTGAGACGCGGACGTGTGCGGACCATCAGTACAGGTGAGAGGCGGAGCAGGCCAGGGGAGCCGCCCCACCCGAGTTGCTTCGGGACGAAGAGGTCGGCCGTACAGCAGCTCTGTACCGCAACCTCAGCGACGGAGCCTGTCCGGCAGCGCCCCTCGCAAGCCCAAGGGCGGCCGGAATGCCCATCACTGACCGATCCCGGTCAGAGCTACGGATCAGAAGGGCTTAGCGATCCCATGGGTTCGCAGCGCGTCGGTGTAGCGCTGGAGCTTGGCCTCCAAGTCGACCTGGAGGAGACTCGCCACGTGCAGCGCCTCCTCCAGGTCGCCGGTGGCGCATAGTTCGGCGAGCTCGGCCACGTCCGACCGGAGCATGCTGAGGGTGTCCCCCTGGATCAGGACTCCAGGGAAGTTGCGGCCCGGCAGGCGCACGACAGCGTCGTTGCCGCCATCAGTGAACAGCTCGGCCTCTACCCGTTCCACCGAATCCTCCCGTCCCAGTCTCCGTCTCATTGAGCGCCGTTCACGGCCGTTCAGGGCGAGCCCTGAGCTCGTCCATGCTGATCCACAGAGCGCGCACGACCGTAGGTGAACAGTCTCGTACACCGGCTCTCACGGCATCAACACGCTTGGAAGGCGTGCGCGCGGCCGGCGCTGGCAGGGCACTCTTGGCCATCGGCGGAGCCTGGCCGTCGGTTGGGTCCCGGGTTCGCACCGGGCCGCCCCCGGACAGAGCCAGGGATGCAGCTGCACTACAGAGCTGGACACCTCGGAAGCCGACCGCGCGCAGTTGGACGCTATCCCGCGGCACTGACAGACGGCCGCGAAGACCGTGCCAGATCCGTGCCAGACCCGTGCCAGACCCGTGCCAGATCGTGCGGGGAACCACGGGGAACGGGGGGCGGTCGTGCCGTCTGCGTGTCAGAAGGCCCTGGTACACGTCATCGGAGATGTCGGCCGTGATGCGCACTCCGAAATCCTGTTGGAGGGCTCGTACAACCTTTCTCGGGGGCGCGGGGTCGAAGGGGTGCAGGGGAAGCAGGTCGTTGCTTCCGTCGGTACCGGGTACCGGGCATCGGGTGACTTGGTGTCCCGGGGGTCGAGGAGGGTTTCGTGGCACGTGTGCGTACGGCAGGGGTGGCGGCGGCGTTGGTCGCCGCGCTGGCGCCGGTGACGTTCGGGGGGTCGGCGGCCTTCGCCGTGTCCGCGACGCCGGCCGCTGTCACGGCCGCCGTCACGGCGGCGGCGGAGGTCGGGACGGTCGTCCAGGACGGCGGTCCGCTGGTCGTTCCGGCGGGTGACGAAGGGCCGGTGACGCTGCGGTTCACGGCCACACTGCCGGCGGGCGTCAAGGGGCCGGTGAGCGCCTCCTTCGAGCTGGACACTTGGCTGGCCGAGGTCGAGGCGGGCGGTTCGCCGGTGAGCCAGAACGTGATCCGCTCCGTGTGCGCGGTCAACGGCGTCTCGTACGGGGAGTGTGCGTGGCACATGCCCTACGCCCCGCCCGTCCTGGATGATCCGCCCCCCCATCCCTCCCTCGACCTTCCCGAGGTGCCGGCCGCCGAGACCCTCACCTACACCGTCACCCTGGACGCCGACCGGACCGCGGCCGTCCTGGGCAACCTGGACGCCCGGGTCGAACTGAGGGACAGCACGGGCGCGAGCGTGGCCCGGGGCACGCTCGGCCTCGACTTCGTCCCCGGGACGCCTCCGCCGGGGCAGCGCGGCACCGTCCACGCCCGGGACAAGGACGGTGTGCTGTGGCGGTACGAGGGCACGGGGGACGTGAACAGGCCGTTCGCGACGCGCAAGCGGGTCGGTGGCGGCTGGAACGGCTACACCGCCGTCGCCCCGCTCACGACCGCCACGGCGGACGGCCGGGGCGACCTCGTCGCCCGCGACAAGGCAGGTGTCCTCTGGTACTACCAGGGCACCGGCAAGCCCTCCGCGCCGTTCGCCCCGCGCAAGCGGGTCGGCGGCGGCTGGAACGCCTATACGGCCCTCGTCGGCGCCAGCGACGGCAGTCTTGTCGCCCGGGACAGGGACGGTGTGCTGTGGCGCTACAAGGCGGAGTACGACTCGGTGTACGGACCGCGCAAGCGGGTGGGCGGCGGCTGGAACACGTACACAGCCCTGACCATGTCGGGCGCCCACGACGGGGCCCTGGGCCGGGACAAGGACGGCGTGCTGTGGAAGTACACCCCCCATCTCCGCTATCCCCACCCGCCCTTCCAGCAGCGCCAGCGCGTCGGCGGCGGGTGGAACACGTACACGGCGATCGCGGGCACCGCCGAACTCGGACGTGACGATCGCCCCGATCTCGTCGCCCGGGACAGGGACGGCAAGCTCTGGCTCTACCAGGGCGTGTACAAGCCCCTGTCCGGCCTCGTCCCCGGCTCCTCCCGCTCCCTCGTCGGCGGCGGCTGGAACTCCTACGACCTGATCTTCTGAGCACCTTCTCCGCCTTCGGCCGTTCCGCTTTCGCAGAGAGGCGGGACGGCCTCCCTGAGTGCCGGCCCGTCACGAGACTGCTCGGACCGGCTCCTTTCACGCAGTGCGGAGGGCGGGCGCCGTCCAGGTGGCGAGTTCACAGGTCGGTGGGGCCGGTGACCGCCCGCCGGTGATTCAGCCGAGATCGGTCCGCTTTCGGGCGGGGAGCCGGACGAGCCGGAGGTCGGCCTCCGGCTCGTCCGGCGCGGACGAAGGACCGGTGGACGTTGCGGGGCTCGACGGGACGACCGGAAGGGTTGCACCACGCGAAGCAGCACCACTGCGTGTTGCCGCGGCGCATCGGCTTGGCTCTGATGTGCTTGACGGGCCGAGCCGCGGGTTGAACGCCTCGGTCCGTCATGGCGTGCGGGAGGTAGCACTCGTTGGGATCGCGAGCCTGGTGGGAGGACCTGCCCGTGGTCGAGTGGCCCGACGTCCCGCCGAGTGTCAGGACGCGCGGGACGTGGTACCGGCAGAACATGCACAGCTCTCGTTGGAGGGCCAAGCTGCTGGATCTGACGATCCTGGTTCTCGCCGCGGGGGTGCCCTTCGCCGTGGCGGTCAAGGCTGACAGCTGGGTGGTGGCGCTCATGGGGTCCCTTACCTCGCTGCTGACCGGGATGCGCCATGTCTTCGACCCGCAGGGAGACTGGGTCTCCTTCAGCCGGGCGAACATGCAGGTCGACACCGAAGTGGTCCGCTACAAGCAAGCCTTGGACGAGTACGGGGACCCGGCCACCGCTCCACGGATTCTTGTCGCACGTGTGGAAGAGATCTGCGCCGAGGAGACGGGTGTCTGGGCCAAGCGCCTCCCGGGGCGTGGCATCCCCGGAACGAACCACTAGCGACAGAGGCGACGGGACTGGTCGTGTCTGCTCATTCGGTGGAGGCGCCGCAGGTGGATCGCGTGCCGGGCCCTAGAGGAAGTCTCGCCAGAAGGGGACGGTTGCCTCCGGGTTCCGGGTGTCGTCCACGTCTCGCCGTGCCTCGTCGAACTCCCGATGCATGTAGTCGCTGAGGTCCAGGCCGTAATAGATCATGTCCGTCTCCCAGACCGAGAGCACGGGGTGGCCGAAGCTTCCCCGTCCGGCGGGGAGGTAGCGGTGGGCGTAGACGGGGACGAGCGGCGTTACGTCCGCGAGACGGCGGCGTGCCGTGGCGAGGGCGGCCGCGTCGTCGGCCGGGCGCGCACCCCATGTCGCGTGCCAGAAGTCGTTGTGCTCGACGTCGTGGAGCACGCCCTCGACCGGCCACCTGAGCTGTTCATGGAGCTTGTCCGGGGCGCCGCGCCACTCAGGCCAAGGCTCGGCCCAGGTCTGGCCGTCCTCCGGAGGCACATTGACGGGGAGGCCGGCCGCAAGAAACGCACGGTGGTCGTCCGCGAACTCGAACCCGTGGTCCCGCTCGATGCGCGAGAACTCGGCATCCGTCAGGCCGGGCTCGAACTCATAGAGACCCGTCTGCGCCAGGCGCCGCGCGGCCTCCGCACCAAGGCGGGCCCCCTCATCACCGATCATGGCGGCACGGTAACGTCGGCCAGGTCGCGGCGTCACCCGGGTTGTTCCGGGACACCCCCGACCGGTCTCGGTCCGGACGACGGCCGGACCGGCGTCTCTGGGCGGCACCCCCCAAGGCGTCGGTCCGGACGACGGCCGGACCGGCGTCTCTGGGCGGCGCCCCCAAGGCGCCATCGGTCGAGGAGTCGTTCCAGTGTGTGAGCTCAGCGGTCGTCCCGCGGTTCGTTCGCTCGCTCCGCGATCCGGGAGGCGGCCATCTCCCACGGGGTCGGCTCCGCCACGTCGTCGTACGCGTCGGCGTCCTCCCGGTACCACCCTGTTCCGGCAAGCCAGGTTTCGAGCCACTCCGCCAGGCTCACGGCGTCGACGAACCAGGCGGCGGCTCCGTCGTCCGCCATGGCGTTCGGCTCGAAGAGGAGGACCGTGGCGGTCTCACTGCGGCAGTCCACCGCGGCGTACATGGCGCAGCCCCAGTCGAGGATCGGCAGCACGCCCGCCGGCCAGTACGGTGTCTCTCCCCCGGTCGAGGCGGATCGCTCGGACCGGTACTCGCTCAGGGCCGTACGCCCTGGCCCGACCAGCGGAAGAAGCTGGTAGTCGGGGCCGTAGCCACCGTTGGCCACCTCGCGGTACAGGCTCGCCAGCAGGGGCGGGAGTGCGAAGCCGAGAACCGCCTCCGCCCCGGCGACGTCCTCGGCCCTGACGGCGGGCGGCAACGCCGTCGACGTGGCCCTGGCCTTCGCCGCCACGCGGGGAACGAGATCTTCGATGGCTGTCACGTCGGGGATCCTGCCAGGCAGCTGTGACAACGAGAGCCGCCCCGGCCGCCGTCCGTCCGCCCGCCCGACGGGATAAGTGGCTTGCTGAAGAGGGATGATGACGTCGTGGCAGGCGAATCGAGGCGCTCCCTCAGCGAGCTTCGTGAAGGTGAGGCGGTCCAGGCGACGATCACCAGTCATCAGCCGTGGGGACTCACGGCGCGGCTGGACGCGTACGAGCCCGTGGGTGCCTCGTTGGACGTGATTCGGCGGCGTGGCGAACCGGGGGTGCGGCGACTCGCCCAGGAGCTGCCTCCCGTGGGGGCGACCGTCGACCTCGTCGTAGGGCAGGTGCGCGCGTGGCACCAGGAGCCCTGGATCTGGGTGGACCTCACGGCCCCCGGGTGCGGTGAAGGTTGACTGAGCCCCCCGCGTGCCCGCTCGTGTGGGAGTCGAACCCGCGGTGACATCGCTGCCACGTCCACGTCAACGTCCACGCCGGTTCCGGAGATCGTGCCTGGTTCGGGGGCCGACGGCCTGCTGTGGCGGTACGAGGGCACGGGAGGCGTGACCAGGCTGTTCGCCGCGCGCAAGCGCGTCGGCGGCGGAGGGAACGCCTACAGCCTGATCCTCTGAGCTTGAATTTAAAGGTTTTCCCTCGGCTCGTTGGGTCGGGGGTTGTCCTTTTTGTGGTGGTGTTTGCCGACGGGGTGGCGGGGTGCGG
>NZ_JBHTSA010000193.1:0-9449 GCF_042795405.1 Streptomyces sp. NPDC056480
GCCCCCTGGGGGTCCAGGGGGCTCCTCCCACGACGCGAGGGGGCGGGTTGGTTCCGGGTCATGCCCGGAGCAGTCGTTCCGTCACCTCGCGATACGTCCGCAGGGTGAGCCGGAGCTGCTCGGTGTCCTGTGACACACGCCCTGGGCCGTCGTCCTGCTGCCACTCCGCCCGCAGGGCCATGCGCCGGTCCCTCAGAGCCGCGACGATGTGCCGTTCGGTCTCTTCCAGCAGTTCCGCCGCCTCGACCACCGAGTCGTGGGGAGAGTCGACGAAGCTCGCGAGCGCGTGGTGCAGGCGTTCTCCGAGACGGTCGCGTTCGTCTCCGCCGAGCAGCTGCCCGGCAGGGCCTTCCGCGGAGCCGTCGGCTGCCGGCCGGTGGTGCGTGCCCGACCGGTCGCCCGTACCGCCGCCGACCGCGTGATCATCTCGGTCGTCATGGTCCGAGCTCCGGCCGTTGCCAGGGGCCTGGCCTTCGGCGGGGGCCTGGCCGTCGCCGGGGGCCCGGCCGTCGGCGGGCAGGTCCATCGTCGTCCGTCCGCGCGGTGCGGCGGGGGTCACGACGGGAGCCTGCGTGCGGCTCCCCTCGTTCCGGCCCGTGGCACCGGGGTCGCCGGACGGGACGACATGCTGCCGAGCCTTCGCCGATGCCGACCCGGATGTCGTGGGCGGCGGGGAGGTGGTGACCGGCGGTCTCGGGGACGGCGGAGCTGCGGGGGGCGGCGGTGTGTCGTCACCACCGCGCTGGGCGGGAACGGTCGCCGAGCGAGCTCCCTCGTTTCCGGCGGGCGTCGGTGCGGCGGAGCCGCTCGGCGCGCCGGGGGGCCTCAGGGGCGGCGGCGGCTTCGGGAACGGAGGGGGTGCGGATTCGCTCCGCGCGTCTCCGTCCGTGTTCCCGGCCGCCCACCGTTCCCGCTTCTCGCGTGCCATCAGGCATCACTTCCCTTCGGCTTGAGGAGAGGCCCATGACCCCGCACCGGCGCCGGGGGCCGTCGGACGTCGGCGCTCGCCGTGGGCCCGGCGGCGGCCAGGGCCTCGAACAGGGCGCGCGCGTGCACCAGCGCCTCGCGCAGTTCCTCGGTGGAGGCGGACCCGGAACGCGTCGCCCGATGGAGCGCCCGCAGGCCGTCCACGTGGTGCGGATGGTGCACCGACAGGGCTGCGAGCTGTTCGTCGCGCCGGTCGGGGTCCGGGAAGCCCCGGACGGCGGCGACCCGGATGAGGAGCTGTTCGGCGTCGGCGACGGCCTGCGTCGGCGCGTCGACGAAGCGCTCCTGAAGCGTGGCCCACTGAGCGGTGTACTGCTCGCGGACCGCCGGGTCGAGCGTCAGCGGGCGGATGTGGCCGTACCGCTCGACTCGCTCACGCAGGTCTCGGTGGGCTGCTTCGACGTCGCCGCCGTGCCGTTCGAGGCTGCGGTCGTACTCGGGGCCGAAGCGGCGCTTCAGGGAGCCCGTGCCGCTGCCCGCGCCCCTGCGGGCCCGGATCAGGACACCGGACGCCAGTAGCGCCGCGACCAGCGCCGCGATGATGAGTGCTGTGGTCAGGGTCGACATGACTGCCTTCCTGGATGGGGACTCCTGCCTGGCTGTTCGGGACTGCTTGCTGAGCGCGCCTACGATTCGGCTTGCCGCTTCCGGGACTGCCAAACCAGCGGGATGGCTCCGTCATCGATCCGGCGGGCACGGCGGCGGTCGGTCCGGAGGGCACGGCAAGGGTCCGGCCGGGCGGGCACGGCAACGGTCGGTCCGGCGGGCACGGCGACGGTCCGGCCGGGCGGGCAGGCCGGTGCCGCAGCCCCCTGCCCCCTCGGGTCGCCGGAAAGGACTGTCCACTATGTGGAAAGGCGCCTGAGACGATTCCATCCGGTGCTAGCGTGCACCTCATGCAGCACACCGCCACCCTCGCCATGATGCGAATGATGCCCCCGCCCCCGGAGGCGCTTCGCTAGCGAAGCCGTGTGCGCGCAGGACGCGACGGACCCTCCGGATACGGAGGGTCCGTTTTTTGTCGTCCCGGCCCGCCACAGAGCCTGTCGTCCCACCACCTCGCACGCCACCCACCCCGTGTCCTCCCTCGACAGAAGGGCGAAGTACCGCCATGCCCCTTCCCCCGGTCGTCTCCCTCACCGACTGCGCCGACCCCAATGCGCTCGCCCGCCAGTCCACCCGGATCGCCACCCTCTTCGGCTCCACGCCGACCGTTCTGCCGCTCGGCGGACCGGACCCGGAGGGCGCCGCCGCCCTCACCCTGCTCGACCTGCTCCGCTCCACGGACCTCATCGGCGGCCCGACCCAGCCGGTCGTGGTCCTCGTCAACATCGCGCCGCGGGACGGGCACTGGCCCAACGGCGTGCCCTTCTGCTCCTTCCGCCACGGGAACCACCTGGTCGTCAGCACGCTGAACCAGCGGGTCCTCGCCCCGCTGGCGACCTACCTGGGGCTGACGGAGGTTCAGGTCACCGATGTCCGCGAGGTGCTGGAGGCCGCCGCCGGCGACTGGGCCGAGCTGACGCCGGCCGAGATCGAGGAGATGGTGCGGACCCAGTTCCGGAGCCTCTGGTACGCACCTCTGCTGGCCCGCTGGCTGGTGGACGGCCACCCCGTCCCCGCGCAGCCGACGGCGGTGCGCCCGTCCGTCGCCGACGACGTGCGGATCGCGGTCGTCGACAACTTCGGCAACTGCAAGCTGGACCGCCCGGCCGCCGAACTGCCCGGCTACGACACCGCCGAGAGCCTTCTCGTACGCAATCGGCTCGACGGCCGCGACATCCGGGTGCGCTGTTACGACCGGCTCCCCGACGTCCCGCTCGGCGAGCCCGGAATCACCGTCGGGAGTTCCGGGGTCGGATTCGCCGAACTGGTGGTCCGCGGCGGTTCCGCGGCGGAGGCATTCGGACTGCGTCAAGGCGACCGGGTATTCCATCTCACCAGCTGACATGTTATCAACGCGTTACCCCCGCAACGGTCTTCCCGATTGACGCCGGTCTCCGTGAGCCGGAATGCTGAAAAGCATGTCCGGAACTCTCCTGCTGGTACGCCGCCGCCACGTGGACAACGTGCGCTGTGCGGCCGATCTGTGTCGCTGAGCACACAGCACCGGCCCTCTTTCCCGTACCTTTCCCGGACTTCCCTTGAAGGACCTCTGATGTCCCGTACCCGCATTTCCCTGGCGGCCTCCGCCGCCGCCCTCGTCGCACTGGCGGCGGCCGGCTGCGCGCCGCAGCCGCAGAACACCCCCGACGCGGCCGGATCCAAGGACGCCGCCCGGTGCACGACCGACAGCCCGAGCCTCCACAAGCCCGGCCGGCTCACCGTCGCGACCGACTCCCCGGCCTATGAACCGTGGTTCGACAGCAACACCCCGTCGAACGGAAAGGGCTTCGAAAGCGCCGTGGCCTATGCGGTGGCCGAAAAGCTGGGCTTCGAGCGCGACCAGGTGAAATGGGTCATCGAGCCCTTCGCCCATTCGTACGCCCCCGGCCCCAAGGCTTTCGACTTCGACATCAACCAGATCTCCATCACGCCACAGCGCGCGAAAGCCGTCGATTTCTCCTCCAGTTACTACACGGCCAATCAGGCCATCCTGGCGCTCGACGGATCCGCGTTCGCGAAGGCCACGTCCCTGAGCGCCTTCAAGGACGCCAGGATCGGCGTGCAGGTCGCGACGACCAGCTACCAGGCCGTGCTCGACCAGATCAAGCCCTCGAAGCAGCCGAGCGTCTTCAGCACCACCAAGGACGAGGTGACCGCGCTGCGGAACGGTCAGATCGACGCGATCGTCACCGACCTTCCCACCGTCTTCTACCTGGCCGGGGCGGAGCTGGACAACGGCGAGATCGTCGGCCAGTTCGGCTACGCGGGCGGTACCCCCGAGAAGTTCGGCCTGCTCCTGCCGAAGAACAGCGGGTACACCTCCTGCGTCAACCAGGCCCTCGACGAGCTCCGGACCGACGGCACGCTCGCCAGGCTCACCACGCAGTGGCTCTCCGCCTCGGCGAACGTCCCCGAGCTGAAGCGATAACGGGCCGACAGTGGACATCAGCAAGACGGCCGTACCCGACGGGTCGGTCACCTCCCCGGGCGCGCCCGACACCGGCTACCTGCCCAGCGAACACGAACGGGAGCGGCAGCGGTACCGCCGCTCCCGCAAGCGCCGCCACACCTGGGTCTCCGCCCTCTGCACCCTGCTCGGCCTGGTGGCGGTAGGCGCGGCCGCGGTGGCCTCACCGGGCTGGGAGCGCGTCGACAGTCTGTTCCTCGACGGCGCGGAACTCCGCTCCGCCTTCCCCGACCTCCTGCGGGGCTTCTGGCTCAACATCCAGATGTTCCTCGTCGCCGAGGTGCTGATCCTCGTCCTGGGACTGCTGATCGCCCTGGTGCGGGTGACCCGCGCACCGGGTCTCCAGCCGCTGCGGCTCGCCGCCACGGTCTACGTGGACGTCTTCCGCGGCGTACCGACCCTGCTGCTGGTCTTCCTCGTCGGCTTCGGACTGCCGGCACTGCAACTGCAGGGCACTCCCTCCGAGCCCTGGCTCCTCGGCGTGATCGCCCTCACCCTCTCCTACACCGCGTACGTCGCCGAGGTGTTCCGGGCGGGACTCAACTCGGTCCACCCGGCCCAGCGGAACGCCGCCCGGGCCCTCGGCCTCAACGAGCGGCAGACCCTGCGGCACGTCGTCCTGCCCCAGGCCGTGCGCAACGTACTGCCGCCCCTGCTCAACGACTTCATCGCCCTGCAGAAGGACACGGCACTGGTCGCCGTCCTCGGTCCGCTCGAGGCGCTGCGGGCCGCGCAGATCAAGGCGGACTACGACTTCAACTACACCCCGTACCTGGGAGCTGCCCTCTTGTTCATCGCGGTGACCATCCCGCTGACCCGCTTCGCGGACCGTCTCCAGCGACGGGCCGCGGAGCGCACCTGGGCGGGGGCGGGCCGATGAGCGCGCCGCTGCTGCGCATCCGCGGCCTCCGCAAGCAGTACGGGGAACGGGTGGTGCTGCGCTCGATCGACCTGGACGTCGCCGAGCACCAGGTCGTCTGTCTGATCGGCGGCTCGGGTTCGGGCAAGTCGACCCTGCTGCGCTGTGTGGACCTGCTGGAGGTCGTCGACGACGGGACCGTCCACCTGGGCGAGACCGAGCTCACCGATCCCCGTCTCGACCCCGACGTCGCCCGCCGTCGGATCGGCATCGTCTTCCAGGCGTACAACCTCTTCCCGCATCTGAGCGTGCTGGACAACATCACGCTCGGGCCCCGCCGGGTCCACGGCGTCCCGCGCAGGAAGGCCGAGGCCTCGGCCCGCGAGCTGCTCGACCGTCTCGGGCTCGCGGACAAGGCGAACGAACACCCCGACCGGCTCTCCGGCGGACAGCAGCAGCGGGCGGCGATCGCCCGCGCCCTGGCCACCGAGCCGGAGCTGCTGCTCTTCGACGAGATCACCTCGGCCCTCGATCCCGAACTGGTCGGCGAGGTCCTGGACGTCGTCGCCGACCTGAAGCGGCGCGGCCTGACCATCCTGATGGCCACCCACGAGATGGACTTCGCCCGGCGGGTCGCGGACCGGGTCTGTTTCCTGGAGGACGGCGTGATCGTGGAGCAGGGCACCGCGGAGCAGGTGCTCACCGCTCCCCGGGAGCAGGCCACGCGGCGCTTCCTCGCCCGCGCGCTCGACCCTTCCTAGCACCGCCTCCCGCGGGTCGCGGAAGCCGGTCCCTCCCTGCCGGGGAGGGACCGGTGACCAGTCCGCTGCTGCGAAGGCTCGAGCGGGCCACTCCAGCCGCCGGCCGAGTCCGCAGCAGACCGGACTCGCCTCCACCGGGGCCTGCCAGAAGCATGCACCGTTCGGTGTGCGGGCGAAGGTCCCCACGAAGGCGCGTCCGCGACCGACCCCATCACTGTCCTGAACCTCCCCAAGCCCTCAGCCCTCTCCCGGAGACCCGCCGGTGCCCCCTGCCGTGGAACGACTCGCCCCCCGCCGCCGGAGAGTCGGCCGCGGGCCTGGACCGTCCTGGCGCACGCGGGCCGTGGACCCGAGTGGGAGCACCACCCGGTGCCCGGCACCCGCTTCATCCTGACCGTGCTCACCGGCGAGACCCGCTCCGACATCCTCGGCAACCTGCCGGCCGGCGACCACGCCTTCGATCCGAACGACGAGATCCTGGGCGGCTGACGGACCGTCGATACGGGCGTGGTGGCTTTGTCCACGAGAACGGGAGTCGTTCATCGATAAGCGCGGGAGGCCCCTCGAAGGCGGCCAGATCGATGTTCACGAGTGCGGGAGGCGCCCGCTGGCAGGGCCCTGCCTACACAGCCGCATCGGTAAGGGTTCCGTCCCGTTCCGGGAGCAGCTCGGGCATCCCCTCCACCAGCACCACGACGCCGATCACCTCACCGGCCTCGGAACGGCCGACCCACACCGGGTAGGTACCGTCCCCGGTCGTCGCGAAGGACATGAGCTCGCCGCCGGAAGCCTCGTCCCGGGTGCGCTGCATGAACATGGAATCGTCGTCGATGTCCTCGTACCCGTCCAGGTCCGACTCCCCTTGGATCAGCCCCCGCTCGAAGAGCGCGATGAGCGGCTCCCAGGCACCGGCGTCGGCGAAGCAGCCGGTGGCACCGTCGGTGTCGAAGCCGGCTATCTGCTGCTCGACGAACAGCCGGGGATCGTCGTCCGGACCGAGGGCCATCTCCCAGGTCGCTGCGGGGGTCTCGCTGACGAGGAGGCGGACGGCCGTGGTTTGCGTGGTCGTGACCTCGGTGTCCCGCCACTCGCACTGGTAGCTGAAGTGGACCCGTGCCTCGTCGAGTACGTACTCCCCGGGCGGGACAGGGACCGTGATGTGCGGCCCGCCGCCGTGGTCGATGTCTGGACCGGAGACGGCCAGCAGGCCACTGGGTACACGCAGGGTGCCGACCCGGCGCGGCTCCACGACGGTCATCTCGGGGTGGTAGCCGTCGGTCACACGCACGCCGGGCCGGAACAACTCGTTGATCGGCCCGGGCTGCGCGGGGCGCGGCGGACGCCAGCAGGTGGCGGGGGCGCCTGCGTCACCTCGCTCGGCTGCCTTGGCCACCTCAGCCGCCGTGAAGGCCGGCGGGTTGAACCCGTGTACCTGGGCCGAGAGCAGCGGCCACTCCCCGAAGGCGGGGCGGTCCATCCAGCGCTCGTCGTCCCGGAGTCTGGGCGAGGTGGCGTAGGAGCCCCTGTCCTGCCCCTGCCGCTCCTCCGTCCGCCGGCACCTCCCGTCCGGGAGGAGGTCCACGGTGATGCGTGGGCACGCCTTGTCGAACTCCGCCATCTCTGGGCCTGTGTAGTACCAGCCGACGGAGAACCGGCGCAGCAGCCGCGATGGGTCGTCCAGCAGCCGCATGTCCAGATCGTAGGTGCGGCGGCCCTGGTCGTCGTAGACCCACAGCCCGACATAGCGGTCCCGCCAGGAGACCAGCCGGACTTCCAGCGGGGCCTTCCGACACGGCTCCCGGTACACCACCACGTACGGAAGCCCGGCAGCATCCCGCTCCCGGGCCTCCTCGGCGGACACCGGTCGCCAGGGCGCACAAGCCTCCAGGTCCCACGCCTCCGCGTACTCCACCTCGACGACCACTGCCGCTCCTCTTCCTGCAACCTGCCTTGGCTCTGGGAGCTGCAAGGTAACCGCTGCCCATGACAACGGCCCTACTGGGCGGGCGGCGGGCCAGCTCCAGCGCCAAGACAGTCGTGCCGGTGATCCTGTCCATGACCCGCTCAGTGAGTGGTGTGCCAGCGTGATCCGTCGAGCCGCAGGCACCCCCTGTCATGGACCGCTCAGACGCAGCGCTCAGTGACTCCCGAACTCATCGACATTGATCAAGCGACAGGGTGACGCGGTGACTCCCGAAGCCATCGGCAAACGGCTCCCGTTCTCGCGTTCTCGTGCACAGAGCCAACACGGGATTCCTCGTCGGGCCCCTTTCTCGCGCGGACTGCGCGGCGGCAGCGGCAGCGCCACGTTGAACCGATCCCATGGAGCCGTGAGGTACGTGGCGCGTGGATCGTGTCCGGTGATTGCCTCGTACATGGGTGTCGAGACACGTGCGGGTGACAACGTCTGCATACGCCGTTCGACATGCTGCGCAGCCACGAACTAGGCGGTGGGGCTTTTCGCTCCCCCTGTGAGACGCCCGCCGATCAGCCTAGCTTCCGAATTGCCTCCGTAAAAATGACTACGTATGCCCATACTCTCGTTCTGCGTGTTCCGGGACGGCCTGATTTTCCGATCGTCAGGCCATTCCGTCATTCGATGGTCCGTGCGAGCGGATCTCGAGGTCAATCCGCTTCTCATTCCTGGAGAACACATGCGCGTTGCCGTGACCGGTGGCGGCGGTTTCCTTGGGTCACACCTGTGCGAGGCGCTTCTACGGCGCGGCGACTCCGTGGTGTGCCTCGACAACTTCTCGACGGGCGACCCCGACAACATCGCCCCCCTCCTGGCCCACCCGGCCTTCGAGTTCCAGCACGCCGACGTGAGCGTGTCCGTGCAGGTCGCCGGCCGCGTCGACGCCGTCGCCCACCTGGCCTCCCCTGCCTCCCCTCCCGACTATCTGCGCCACCCGCTGGAGACGCTCGCGGTCGGGAGCCGCGGCACCGAGAACGCCCTTCGCCTGGCCATGCGTCACGGCGCGCGCTTCATCCTCGCGTCGACGAGCGAGATCTACGGCGATCCACTGCTCCACCCGCAGGAGGAGTCGTACTGGGGCAACGTCAACTCCATCGGCCCGCGCAGCGTCTACGACGAGGCGAAACGATACGCCGAGGCGGTCTCCGCCGCGTACCGCCGCACCCACGGAGTCGACGTGGGCATCGCCCGGATCTTCAACACCTACGGCCCCCGCATGCGCCCGCACGACGGTCGCGTCGTGTCCAGCTTCATCACTCAGGCCCTGACGGGTGAACCGCTCACCATCTACGGCGACGGCGGGCAGACCCGTAGCTTCTGCTATGTCGACGACCTGGTCCGCGGCCTGGTCGCCCTCCTCGACTCCTCCGAACTGGGACCCTTCAACCTGGGGAACCCGGTCGAGCGCACCGTCTCCGAACTCGCCGGCATCGTCCTGGAGATGACCGGCTCGGCATCCGAGGTGAAGCACCACCCTCTGCCGGTCGACGACCCGGTCCGCCGCCGCCCGGTCATCACCCGCGCCCGCGAGGTACTGGGCTGGGAACCGAAGATCGACATCACCGAGGGCCTCCGCCGCACCGTCGCGTACTTCGCCGCCCACGCGGATCGCCTCGCGGTCTCGGCCGCGTCGATCCGCGGCGGCCAAGACGAGACGGTCCCGCTGGCCGCCGCGACGTCGGCGCCCTTCACACCGCAGACGATCCCTGGTCCGGCCGGCGCCGCCACCGGCGTCGCGTCCTCAGCCCCCGGGGCCACCGTCGCGGGTAGCTGATTCACGCACCGCGGCGGGAC
>NZ_JBHTSA010000194.1:0-9384 GCF_042795405.1 Streptomyces sp. NPDC056480
CCGCCCTCCGAGTGTGAAAAGGCGGCCTCCGCCGCCGCGTCAAGGGTGGGCGCAGCCCATCGCGCAGCGACGCGACGAAGGAGCGCCCTTGACGCGGTGGTGGAGGCCGCCACACTCGGAAAGAGGGCGGCCGCGCCCACACTCTCGTTGCCGGTTCGGGCTCGGGCTAGTCGGCCAGCAGCGCCGCGTCCACGGCCGCCTTCGCGTGGAGGCGGGCCGTGGGGAAGATCGGGACAGGGCTGTCTACGGGGCCGATGAGGAGCTCGATCTCGGTGCAGCCCAGGATGATGCCTTCCGCGCCGGCGGCGACCAGGTCCGTGATGACCTTCTGGTACGCGGCGCGTGACTCCTCCCGCACGATGCCACGGCAGAGTTCGTCGTAGATCACGTGGTGAACGAGCGCTCGGCCGTCGGCATCCGGGACCTGGACATCGAGCCCGCCCTCCTCCAGTCGCCCCCGGTAGAAGTCCTGCTCCATCGTGAACGCCGTGCCCAGCAGGCCGACTCGGTGCAGGCCCGACGCCCGTACGGCCTCCGCGGTGGCGTCGGCCAGGTGCAGCAGGGGTACCGAGACCGCCGCCCCGACCTGGTCGGCGACCTTGTGCATGGTGTTGGTGCAGATCAGGATCATCTCCGCGCCGGCCGCTTCAAGAGCCTGTGCGGCCGCAGCCAGGATCTCGCCCGCCTCCGTCCAGCGGTTCTGGACCTGCAGCTGCTCGATCTCCGCGAAGTCCACCGAGTAGAGCACGCAACGCGCCGAGTGGAGGCCGCCCAGGCGGTCCCGCGTGAACTCGTTCAGCAGGCGGTAGTACTCCGCCGTCGACTCCCAGCTCATTCCGCCGATCAGCCCGATCGTCCTCACCGCCGCGCTCCCCTCCTCCGTCACCCACACGAGCGTTGTTCCGCCGACGTGCCCCTGCGCGGACGATCAACACGCTACGTTCGCGCAAAACGGCCCCCGTCGATGGCTGCAACCGTCGGCGAGGGCCTGAACCACTCGTGGAACAGGAATCCACCGTGATCTACCGGCACTTTAACGCGCCCTCCCATGCCTTCAGTCAGTTCTCGCACGAGATCATTCGGCATCCCCGGCTCACCTCCGACGCCGTTCGACTCCTGACCTGGCAGCTCTCCCTCCCCCAGAACGCTCGCGAGTCCCTTTCCGTGACCGCCCGACGTGCCCGGATCGGGGGATGCGCCTTCACCCGCGCCAAGCGGCAGCTCAAGGAGGAGGGATTCGTTCATGAGCGGCGCGTGCAGGGGCCCGGCGGGCGGTGGACCACCCAACAGCTCGTCTCCAGCACTCCGTTGAGCTCCGGCGAGGCCGCCAAGCTCCTCGCCCGGACACCCCTCCCCACCTGCACGGAACGCGTCACCCCGCAGGTCGCACCGAGTCCCCGGAATCCGGCCGTCGGTCGGCCGACCACTCCGCCGACCGACGGTCATCCAGAACAACACCTGAGGAAAGACACCTCCAACCCTCCGGCCGAGCCGGCCTCAGCCGCCGATGGCGTGCCCGTCGGCCCTCACCTCGAGGATGCCCGCGCCCTCGTCGGGGCACTGCACCTGCTCTCCCCCGCCCTGCGGCACATCCCGCCCGGCATGCGCGACGAACTCGCCGGTCTCGCCGCCCGCTGGCTCGACGCGGGGCACTCGTCCGCCGACGTCCACGAGCACGTCCTACGCGGCCTGCCCGGCGCCGGGACGCCCGTTCACCGACCCGGTGGCCTCGTCCGCCATCTCCTCCGCGACGTCCCACCCCGCACCCTGCCGGCCCCGCCCGCACCTGATCCCACCCGGATCCGGCTCTCCGCCCGCCTCGAAGGAACACGCGAGTGCTCCGGTCACCACACCCAGCCCATGCTGTTCCGGCCGCTCGCCGACGAGACCCTGTGCCCCGAGTGCGCCCCGCCCGCCCGTGGCGAGCCGATGCCGGTGCCCGGCGGGGAGCACCTCCGCACGCCCTCGTAGGCTCGAAGGGCAACCCCATCGAGCGAAAGGCCCCGTCATGCCCCGTATCCCCTCCCCCGTCATAGCCGCCGCCGGGCTCGTCGGTGGTTATGCCGTTGCTCGGTGGACCAAGAAGCGGCCCCTCGGGGGTGTCGTGCTGGCCGGGGCCGGGGCCGTTGCCGCTCGGGAGTGGCAGCAGGTCGGTGGGGCGAAGGTCGCTGCCGGGCTCGGCGCCGCTTACGTCGCCGCGTTCGCCGGGTCCCACCCGCTCGCCAAGAAGATCGGGGCCTGGCCCGCGGTGTTCTCCGTCGCCGGCGGCATGGCCGCCGCCTCCTGGGCCGTCACCCGCGACCGGGGCTGAGACCTCGCCCGGTGGCCGTCACCCGCGACCCGGGCTGAGCCCTCGCCCAGTGGCCGTCACCCGCGACCCGGGCTGAGCCCTCGCCCAGTGGCCGTCACCCGTGGGAAGTCGCGGCCACCGGCCCGGGGCGTCCCCTCAGCCTCCCGCCGCGTGGCTGATCGTGTAGATCAGCAGGCCCGCCAGTGCGCCCACCACCGTGCCGTTGATGCGGATGAACTGGAGGTCGCGGCCGATGTTCGCCTCGATCTTCTTCGAGGTCTGGGTGGCGTCCCAGCCGGCGACCGTGTCCGTGATCAGGGACGTGATCTCGTGCCGGTACGTCGTGACCACGTAGGCGGCCGCGTCCTCCGCCCAGCCCTCCACCTTCTTCTGGAGGCGGGTGTCCGTCGCCAGGCGGTTTCCCAGGGAGATCAGGGACGCGCGGGCCCGGAGGCGGAGTTGGCTGCGGTCGTCCTCCGCCGCCGCGATGATCAGGTTGCGGACCGACGACCAGGCCGAGGCGATGATGTCCTGGACCTCCGGGCGCGCCAGGAGGTCCGACTTCAGGCGTTCGACGCGGGCCCGGGTGTCCGTGTCCGCCTGGAGGTCCGCCGCGAAGTCCGTCAGGAAGCGGTCGATCGCGCCGCGCGCCGGGTGCGCCGGCATGTCCCGCATCTCCGTCACGAAGCGGAGGAGCTCCTTGTAGACGCGCTCGCCGATGCGCTTGTCCACGAAGCGCGGCGTCCAGCCCGGCGCGCCGCCCTGCACCGCGTCCATCACCGAGTCGCCGTGGGTGACCAGCCAGTCGTGAGCCCTGGTGCACACGAGGTCCACCGCCCTGCGGTGCGCCCCGTCCGCGACGATCTTCTCCAGCGTCTTGCCGAGGCCCGGCGCGATCTCCGCCGCCTCCGCCCGCCGGGTGATCGCCTCGCCCACGACCGCCTGCACGTCGGAGTCGCGGAGGACGGTGAGCGCGCCCCGGAGCGCCGTGGACGCCTCCGCCGTCACCCGGTCCGCGTGCGCCGGGTCCGCCAGCCACCCGCCGAGGCGTCTCCCGATGCCCAGCGCCGCCAGCCTGCCCCGTACGACGTCGGCGGAGAGGAAGTTCTCTCCTACGAACTGGCCCAGCGACGCTCCCAGCTGGTCCTTCTTCGTCGGGATGATCGCCGTGTGCGGGATCGGCAGGCCCAGGGGCCGTCTGAAGAGGGCCGTCACCGCGAACCAGTCCGCCAGCGCGCCGACCATGCCGGCCTCCGCCGCCGCCGCGACGTAGCCCGTCCAGGGCCCCCAGCCCGCGTTCTCCGCCCACGTCGCCAGGGCATAGATCACCGCCACGGCGAGCAGCAGCGCCGTCGCCAGCGACTTCATGCGGCGGACGCCTCTGCTCTTCTCCTCGTCCGCCGCCGTGTACGAAAAACTCACCATGGGCCCGACCTCCTACATCAGGGACTCCCGGCGCTCGTCCCGAGTTCCCCCGTACATCTTCGCGATCACCGTCTCGATGTCCGGCTCCCGCACCGAGAGGTCCAGCAGGGGATACGTCGCCGCCACCTGCGCCACCAGCGGGGCCGCCGATGCCGTGGCCGGGAAGGCGAGCCACTGGCGGGGGCCCTCCGACCGTACGAAGCGGGCGCCCGGGACGTCGATCGGCGGCAGCTCCCGCTCCAGGTCCACCACCAGGAGCCGCTCGCTCTCCCCGACCGCGTGCAGGCCCGACAGCTTCCCGTCGTACATCAGGCGCCCGTGGTCGATCACCATCACCCGCGAGCACAGCTGCTCGATGTCCGTGAGGTCGTGGGTGGTCAGGAGGACCGTGGTGCCCTCGGTGGTGTTGAGGTGGCTCAGGAACTCCCGCACCCTCGCCTTCGACACCACGTCCAGGCCGATCGTCGGCTCGTCCAGGTACAGGACCTCCGGGTCGTGGAGGAGAGCGGCCGCGATGTCCCCGCGCATCCGCTGGCCCAGCGACAGCTGCCGTACGGGCACGTCGAGCAGCTCCCCCAGTTCCAGGAGCTCCACGCACCGGTCCAGGTTCTCCCGGAAGCGGGCGTCGGGGATCCGGTACATCCGGTGCATCAGCCGGTACGAGTCCTTCAGCGGCAGGTCCCACCAGAGCGTGGTCCGCTGGCCGAAGACCACCCCGATCCGTTGCGCCAGACGGGTGCGCTCGCGCGCGGGGTCGATGCCCGCGACCCTCAGCCGGCCGCCGCTGGGGGTGAGGATGCCCGTCAGCATCTTGATCGTCGTCGACTTCCCCGCGCCGTTCGGGCCGATGTAGCCGACCATCTCCCCGCGCCGGACGGCGAAGCTGATGCCGTCGACCGCTCTGACCTCCCGCTTCTCGCGGCGGAGGAGGCCCGCCGCCTTCCTCCTGACCGTGAAGACCTTCTCCAGGTTCTCCAGTTCGATGAACGGATCGGCCCCCGTGCCGCTCGTCGTGCCGGCCGTCGTGCCGTTCGTCGTGTGCGACGCCACCTTCTGCCCTCAACTTCCCGTCGATCGGTACGCGCGGACCCCGGCCCGCCACGCCACCCCCGCCACCACGCAACACGCCGCCGCCACCAGCGGCGACGCGAAGGCCGCCCAGTCCGGCACCCCCGCCGGCGCCGGCCGGTCCAGCACGTACAGCGCCGGCAGCCAGTTCACGAACGCCAGCGGTACGACGTACACCACACCCCGCACCAGGTCCTGCGCGAAGATCGTCGGCGGGTACTGGAGGAGGGTGTTCCCGCCGTACGTGAACGAGTTCGTCACCTCCGCCGCGTCCTGCATCCAGAACAGCACCGACGCGCCGACGACCATCACCGCCCCGAAGATCACCGCACCGCTCACCACCGCCACCGGCAGCAGCAGCACCTTCAGCGGCGTCCACGCCACGTCCAGCAGGCACAGGCTCCAGATCAGGACGATCAGCCCCTGCGCGACCCGGCCGAACCGCTTCAGCGCGAACTTGTCCCCGGCGAGCTGTGCGAGCAGCGGCGCCGGGCGCATCAGGAAGGTGTCGAGCGAGCCGTCCCTGACCCGCGCCCCCATCCGCTGGAGCGAGCCCATCGTGAGGTCCGCGATCCCGAAGGCCGTGCCCGCCGTCCCGTACAGCAGGGCGACCTCCGCGAAGGTGAAGCCGCCCAGGCCCTTCACCTGACCGAACATCAGCAGGATCACGACGAAGTCGAAGAACGTGACGCAGAAGTTCGTGAAGAGCGTGATCAGGAAGGACGCGCGGTACGTCATCGTCGAGCGGATCCACATCCCCGCGACCATCCGGTACGTCCGCCAGGAGTCGCCGAGACGGCCGGGAGCGCGGCCTGGAGCGGGGCCGGAAGCCGGGCCCGGGCCGTACGCGCCTCCGGTCCGCACGGGCGTACGCGTCGCCTCAGCCACCCTGGACCACCACCTTCCGCGTCGCCGCCGTCTGCACCGCGCGGCCGGCGCCCAGCAGCACCAGGGCCCAGCCGCCCTGGAAGGCGTACGCCCCCGCCAGACCCCAGCCCTCGTACTTCCCCAGGTACACATCGGCCGGCACCTGGAGCAGCGAGGCCCACGGGAGTGCTCGCGCGACCTCGCCGAGCGCGCCGGGGAAGACGTTGAGCGGGAGCAGCATCCCCGAGAAGAACAGGCCGCCCAGCCAGGCCACCTGGACCACGCCCTGGCCGTCGAGCAGCCAGAACGCGCTCATGGCCACCAGGTACCAGAGCGCGAAACCGACCGTGGAGCCGAGCGCCACGGCCGCCAGGAAGGCGAGCCACGCGCCCGGCCCGGCCGGCAGGGTGAAGCGGAAGACCAGCCAGCCGACCGCCATCGGAGCGATCCCGCGGCCGAGCAACTGGTAGGCGGACCTGCCCAGATCGACCGAGAACCACCAGGTCTGGAGGTCGGCCGGCCGGTAGAGGTCGACCGCGATGTCTCCGGTCCTGATCCGCTCGATCAGCTCGTTCTCGAAGCCGCCGCCCATCAGGCCGCAGACCGTGAGCAGCGCCTGCCCGATCCACACGTACGCGAGCGCGTCGTCCATCGAGTAGCCGCCGAGGTGCGGGCGCTCGTCCCAGAGGGCGATGTACGTGTACGACAGGACGAGGCCGAAGACGGAGTTGGTGAACACCCCCGCCGCCGTGGCCACCCGGTAGGTGGCATGGCGCCGGAAGCTTCCCGCGGCCACCGTCGCGTACAGCCGCCGCATGCGGCTTCTCCTCCCCGTTCCGTGAAGCACCGAAGTCCGCAAAGAACCCGAAAAACGCCGAAGCGCACGACCCTAGCGAAGGACGCCACAGCGCCGCGACCGGATTTCCCGTCACCTTCGGGTCGCGTTCAGGAGTTTCGCCCCCTAAGGGGCAATATGTCGTGGCATGCCCCCTTCCTCCGGTACGAGCGACTCCGACGCCCCCCGGCCGGCCCGCCCCACGGGCTGGGAACCGAGGGACCCCACCCTCTCCACTCCCCCCTCGCGCAAGCCGAAGCGCCGTCCCCGCCGCCCCCTGCGCACCCTCCTCGGGCTCCTGCTCCTCGGCACCCTGCTGCTCGTCGGCGCCTTCGCCGCCGGGTACCTCCTGGTGGAGATCCCGCCCGCCAACTCCGCCGCCCTCGCCCAGTCCAACGTCTACCTCTACCGGGACGGCAGCACCCTCGCCCGCGACGGCGAGGTCAACCGCGAGAACATCCGGCTCGACCGGGTCCCCCTCACCGTCCGGCAGGCCGTCCTCGCCGCCGAGGACCGCGACTTCCACACCTCCCGCGCCGTCGACCCCAAGGCGATGGTCCGCGCCGCCTGGAACACCGTCACCGGCAAGGGCCGCCAGTCCGGCTCCACCATCACCCAGCAGTACGTCAAGAACTACTACCTGGGGCAGGAGCAGACCCTCACCCGCAAGGCGAAGGAGTTCTTCATCGCGATCAAGCTCGGCCGCGAGAAGAGCAAGGAGGACATCCTCCAGGGCTATCTGAACACCAGCTACTTCGGACGCAACGCGTACGGCCTCCAGGCCGCCGCCCGCGCCTACTACGGCAAGGACGTCGAGGACCTCGACACCGCCGAGGGCGCGTACCTCGCCTCCGTCCTCAAGGCCCCCAGCGCCTACGACGTCACCACCCACCCCGAGAACCGCGCCAAGGCCGTCGCCCGCTGGAACTACGTCCTCGACGGCATGGTCACCGAAGGCTGGCTCACCCGCGCCGACCGCGCCGCGGCCCGCTTCCCCACCCCCCAGACGGCCCGCCCCGCGACCGGCCTCGCCGGCCAGCGCGGCTATCTCGTCCAGGCCGTCGAGGAGTACCTGACCGAGCACGGGATCGTCGACGAGAAGACCCTCGCCGGCGGCGGCTTCCGCATCACCACCACCCTCGAGCCCGCCAAGCAGGACGCGCTCGTCCAGGCCGTCGAGGAGCAGGTCATGTCCAAGCTCGACCCGGCGAGGGCCCCCGCCGACCGGTACGTACGGGTCGGCGCGGCCGCCGTCGACCCGGCGAGCGGCAAGGTCCTCGCCCTGTACGGCGGCGTCGACTACACCCAGCAGTACGTCAACAACGCCACCCGGCGCGACTACCAGGTCGGCTCCACCTTCAAGCCCTTCGTCTTCACCGCCGCCGTCCAGAGCGGCGCCCAGACCCAGCAGGGCGAGCCGATCACCCCGTACACGGTGTACGACGGCAGCAACCGGCGCCCGGTCGAGGGCTGGAACGGCGCCCCGTACGACCCGGCCAACGAGGACGACGAGAGCTACGGCGAGATCGCCGTCGGCTCCGCGACCGACCTGTCGGTGAACGCCGTGTACGCCCAGATGGCCGTCGACGTCGGCCCCGGGCACGTGCGGCGCACCGCCGTCGACCTCGGTCTGCCCGGCTCCACCCCCGACCTGACCGCCTCCCCCTCCATCGCGCTCGGCGCGGCCACGGCGAGTGTCCTGGACATGGCGACGGCGTACGCGACCCTGGCCGCGCACGGCCGGCACGGCGGCTACTCCCTCGTCGAGGGCCTCAGCAGGGACGGCCAGGAGATGGCCGTACCGGCCCCGGCGTCCCGGCAGGCGGTGAGCCGGGAGGCCGCCGACACCACCACGGCCATCCTGCGGAGCGTCATCGAGACGGGTACGGGAACGGCCGCGCAGGCCGTCGGACGCCCCGCCGCCGGCAAGACGGGCACGGCGGAGGACGACAAGGCCGCCTGGTTCGCCGGCTACACCCCGGAACTCGCCACGGTCGTCGCCCTGATGGGCCAGGACCCCGAGTCGGGCCGGCAGGAACCGCTGTACGGCGCGCTCGGACAGCCCCGGATCAACGGGGGCGGGACGCCCGCCGAGATCTGGGCCCAGTTCACCCGCGAGGCACTGACGGGGACGACCCCCCGGGACTTCGAGCTCCAGCTGATGCCGGGGGCGGAGGAACCGCCGCCGGTCCCGCCGGGACCCGAAGCCCGGGACACCGCGGACGCGGTGGATGCGGCGGATGCCGCTGCCGTCTCCGCCGCCCCTGACGCCTCTGGTGCCCCTGATGCCTCAGGTGCTCCCGACGCCACGGCTGCCCCCGACGCCTCCGCCGGCCCTGAGGCCTCAGGTGCTCCTGAGGCCCCCGAGTCGTACGAGCTGGGCGAGGCGGGACCCGGAGCGGCGTCGCACGGCCCCCGGCCGCCTCGCGGCACCCCCGGTCAGTGACCCGAGGTCGCCTTCAGACCCACGACGGCGACCAGCAGCAGACAGACGAAGAAGATCCGGGCGGCGGTCGCCGGCTCACCGAGCACCACCATGCCGAGCACCGCCGCACCGGCCGCGCCGATACCCACCCACACGCCGTACGCCGTACCGATCGGCAGGGTCTTCGCGGCATGCGACAGCAGCACCATCGAGGCGATGATCCCGGCACCGGTGAACACGCTGGGCCAGAGTCGCGTGAAGCCGTCGGTGTACTTCATCCCGATCGACCAGCCGACCTCGAGCAGACCCGCGACGACGAGAAGAACCCAGGCCATGACGACAACACCTCCGCGAGACGGAACAACAGGGGTGCGTCGTCTTGTCGGAATCCCGGTACGGCGCGTCTCGTCGGGTGTCTCCAGGCTAGCAAAGAACGGCGTAGGGCCTTGGTGTCCATGGTCACCAAGGCCCGAC
>NZ_JBHTSA010000195.1:0-9190 GCF_042795405.1 Streptomyces sp. NPDC056480
CTCCGAGGAGGGGCGGGCCGTCGTCACGGAACTACGGGACGTCACTGGTCGGTGTCGCCCTTGTCGTCGGCGGCGCCGTCCTCGTCCGCGATCACGGGGATCAGGGAGAGCTTGCCGCGCTGGTCGATCTCGGCGATCTCGACCTGGACCTTGGAGCCGATCGCCAGCACGTCCTCGACGTTCTCCACGCGCTTGCCACCGGCGAGCTTGCGGATCTGCGAGATGTGCAGGAGGCCGTCCTTGCCCGGGAGCAGGGAGACGAAGGCACCGAAGGTGGTGGTCTTGACGACCGTACCCAGGTAGCGCTCGCCGACCTCCGGCATGGTCGGGTTGGCGATGCCGTTGATCGTGGCGCGGGCGGCCTCGGCCTGCGAGCCCTGCTGGGCACCGATGTAGATGGTGCCGTCGTCCTCGATCGTGATCTCGGCGCCGGTGTCCTCCTGGATCTGGTTGATCATCTTGCCCTTGGGGCCGATGACCTCGCCGATCTTGTCCACCGGGATCTTGACGGTGATGATGCGCGGCGCGTTCGGGGACATCTCGTCCGGAACGTCGATCGCCTCGTTCATCACGTCGAGGATGTGCAGACGCGCGTCGCGGGCCTGCTTCAGCGCGGCGGCCAGGACCGAGGCGGGGATGCCGTCGAGCTTGGTGTCGAGCTGGAGCGCGGTCACGAACTGCTTGGTGCCGGCGACCTTGAAGTCCATGTCGCCGAAGGCGTCCTCCGCACCGAGGATGTCGGTGAGGGCGACGTAGTGCGTCTGGCCGTCGATCTCCTCGGAGATCAGACCCATGGCGATACCGGCGACGGCGGCCTTGAGCGGCACACCGGCGTTCAGCAGCGACATGGTGGAGGCGCAGACCGAGCCCATCGACGTCGAGCCGTTGGAGCCGAGGGCCTCGGACACCTGACGGATCGCGTAGGGGAACTCCTCGCGGGTCGGGAGGACCGGCACGATGGCGCGCTCGGCGAGGGCGCCGTGGCCGATCTCGCGGCGCTTGGGCGAGCCCACGCGGCCGGTCTCGCCGACGGAGTACGGCGGGAAGTTGTAGTTGTGCATGTAGCGCTTGCGGGTCACCGGGGAGAGGGTGTCCAGCTGCTGCTCCATGCGGAGCATGTTGAGGGTGGTGACGCCCAGGATCTGGGTCTCGCCACGCTCGAACAGCGCCGAGCCGTGCACGCGCGGGATGGCCTCGACCTCGGCCGCGAGCGTACGGATGTCCGTGAGGCCACGGCCGTCGATGCGGACCTTGTCCTTGATGACGCGCTCGCGGACCAGCTTCTTGGTCAGCGCGCGGTACGCGCCGCCGATCTCCTTCTCGCGGCCCTCGAAGGCCGGGAGGAGCTTCTCGGCGGCGAGCTCCTTGATGCGGTCGAGCTCGGCCTCGCGCTCCTGCTTGCCGGCGATGGTGAGCGCCTTGGTGAGCTCACCCTTGACGGCGGCGGTGAGCGCCTCCAGGACGTCGTCCTGGTAGTCCAGGAAGACCGGGAACTCGCCGGTGGGCTTGGCGGCCTTGGCGGCGAGGTCCGACTGGGCCTTGCAGAGGACCTTGATGAAGGGCTTCGCGGCCTCGAGACCGGCGGCGACGACCTCCTCGGTCGGCGCCTCGGCGCCGCCCTTGACGAGCTCGATCGTCCGCTCGGTGGCCTCGGCCTCGACCATCATGATCGCGACGTCGCCGTCCTCCAGGACGCGACCGGCGACCACCATGTCGAAGACGGCGTCCTCGAGCTCGGTGTGCGTCGGGAAGGCGACCCACTGGCCCTTGATCAGGGCGACGCGGGTGGCGCCGATGGGGCCGGAGAAGGGCAGGCCCGCCAGGATCGTCGACGCGGAGGCGGCGTTGATCGCGACCACGTCGTACAGGTGGTCGGGGTTGAGCGCCATGATCGTCTCGACGATCTGGATCTCGTTGCGCAGGCCCTTCTTGAAGGAGGGGCGCAGCGGGCGGTCGATCAGACGGCAGGTGAGGATCGCGTCCTCGGAGGGGCGGCCCTCCCGGCGGAAGAAGGAGCCGGGGATCTTGCCGGCCGCGTACTGCCGCTCCTCGACGTCCACCGTGAGGGGGAAGAAGTCGAGCTGGTCCTTGGGGCGCTTCGAGGCGGTGGTCGCGGAAAGGACCATCGTGTCGTCGTCCAGGTAGGCGACGGCGGAACCGGCGGCCTGCTTGGCGAGGCGGCCGGTCTCGAAGCGGATGGTGCGGGTACCGAAGGCGCCGTTGTCGATGACGGCCTCGGCGTAGTGGGTCTCGTTCTCCACTAGCGGTTTCTCCTACGTGTTCGTCTTTGCGTCCGGGGCCCGTGTGGCCGGGGACGGTGTGCGACGGTGGCGGAGAAGCACGCCTCGGGTGCTGGCCGGTCTTCGATCGAAGCACCCGGGGATTCGTATCCGGGGGCCACTACCGAGGACCGGCGGCGAGCCGGCGGCTCCTCGCTCGTCGATATGGGGGTTGTGCGACCAGCCTACGGGCCGATGCGCACTTTGTGCACGTACAGCAAAGGGAGCGGCCCCCTGAAAGGGGGAACCGCTCCCTCAACGGCGACTTACTTGGCGCCGCCGGCCGCACCACGGCGGATGCCGAGCCGGTCGACGAGCGTACGGAAGCGCGCGATGTCCTTCTTGGCCAGGTACTGCAGCAGGCGGCGGCGCTGGCCGACCAGGATCAGCAGGCCACGACGGGAGTGGTGGTCGTGCTTGTGCTGCTTGAGGTGCTCGGTCAGGTCCGAGATGCGACGGGACAGCATCGCGACCTGGACCTCGGGGGAGCCGGTGTCGCCCTCCTTGGTGCCGAACTCGGCCATGATCTGCTTCTTGACAGCGGCGTCGAGAGCCACGCGGATCTCCTCTTAGGTGTTCGTGCGCCCGCGAGTGCCCCTGGTCTTGATCTCAGGGGAAGCTTCCGTGACTCGGCGGGCGAAGGTCCGATGGGCGCAGCTTCCAGAGGATTCCGGGAGCGCGTACACAAACGGCCGTCACACAGCGTACCAGCTCGCCGGAGCGCCCCCGGAGCAGACCTCTACTTGCTGGTCAAGGACCGGACCGTGGAGAAGACGTCGAGGACGGCGAGGCAGAGCGGGACGA
Organism: Streptomyces sp. NPDC056480; assembly: GCF_042795405.1. NCBI lineage: Bacteria > Bacillati > Actinomycetota > Actinomycetes > Kitasatosporales > Streptomycetaceae > Streptomyces > Streptomyces sp. NPDC056480. Next base: position 3,084 of record NZ_JBHTSA010000195.1, read on the forward strand.
GGGAGAGCAGGACGAAGCCCTCGGCCAGGTCGAGGAGGCGGCCCCAGAACGGGGAGAGGCCCTTCCTCGGGATGATCAGGCCGATCGCGGTGATCAGCGCCGCTCCGGCGGCGACGGACGCGGTGAGCCAGATCGTACGGATGTCGAGGCCGCCGCGGTCGCCGTACATGAGGAGGTCCTTGACCAGGTCCGCCGGCGGGTTCAGGGAGAGGCCGAGGACCAGCAGCGCGATGGCGGCGATGCCGGCGACCAGGACGCAGACGACCTGCGAGGTGTAACGGAAGAGGCGGGCGCGCAGCAGCATCGCCAGGCCGGCGGCGAGGGCGAGGAGCTGGCCCCAGACGTTTCCGGCGAAGCCGAGGACGGCGGCGGAGCCGACGACGACCGCGGCGCAGCCGCCGACCAGGCCGAGGAGCATCTCGTGGCCGCGGCGGGCCTGGAGCGCGATGCGCTCGCCGTCGACGGGCTGGTGGTCCTCGCCGGCCGGCTGCTGCGGGTCGGCGTGGAACTCGTCGTCGGCGGCGCTGCGGGGGGCGGCGTAGCCGATGGGGAGCCGGGCGAAGCGGGCGGAGAGGCCGGGCAGGAAGGCGACGAGGCCGATGGCGACGGGGGCGCAGGCGGCGGCCGTCTCGGTGGCGGTCGACTCGGTGAGGATCGCCGTGAAGGTCGCGAGGGTGCCGACGGTGGCGAGGAAGGTGGCGGCGACGAAGGGCGCGTCGCCGCTGGGGGTGAGCGCGACGAGCGCGACCGAGGCGACGAGGACGGTGACGCAGCCGAGCAGGAACTGGAGGCGGCCGGGGCCCTGGCCGGCGTCGGGGCCGACGATGCCGGATCCGGCGATGAGCAGCAGCGGCAGGGCGCCCAGGCCGAGGGCCACCGCGGTGACCCGGTCGGCGTACACGCGGGCGCGTACTCCGGCGAAGGCGGTGAGGAGGAAGCCGGCCGCGCCCGCGATGATCCCGGGCAGGCTGTGCATGTCGTGCCGGATCGGGTCGGCGAACCAGAGCACGAAGCCCATCAGGACGAGGAGCAGCACGCCGCCGAGGAGTCCGGCGCCGCGCAGCAGCTCGTCGCTCCACAGGTGCCGGTCGCGGGTGACGGCGGAGGCGACGGCGTCGGACACGTCGTCGTAGACGGCCGGCGGCAGGGACTGGGCGAACGGGCGCAGGGAGAGCACCTCGCCGTCGAGGACCTGCTGGGCCGCGAGCGTGCGGGCCCCGTCGAGGACGGATCCGTCGCGGCGGACCAGGTGGTAGCCCGTGGGCGTACCGGCGGCCTGTGTCTGCCCGGTGAGGCGCAGGATCTCCGGGTAGACGTCGGCGACGGCGATGTCCTCGGGGAGCGCGACGTCGATGCGGCTGTCCGGCGCCACGACGGTGACGCGGCAGAAACCGGTCGCTGCGGTCGTACTCACGTGTCTGGACCCCCTGATTCGCGGTTGCGCACGATGCGCGCGCCACCCTACCGGGGACGGCGGGTGAGGGCTGCAAGTAGGATCGCCGTCCCATGGGGGAAGTCCGTGTGCCCGGCTGCCGACAGGGGTGCCGGGCGGATGCTCCCGCCACGAGCCCGCCTCCAACGAGGGATTGATGCGCCGGTGAGCCAGATCGTCGTCAAACGCCCGCCGAGGTCTCTTCCGCCGGAAGTGCCCGGTGGGGAACTGGTCCTGGAGTCTCCGCCGGAACTCCCGCGGGGACAGCAGGAGTCGGCGTTGATGCAGCTCCTGCCGATGCTCGGCATGGGTTCTTCGGTGGTGTTCTTCTTCATGACGCCGTCGCCGATCATGCGGATCATGGGCACGCTGATGCTTGCCTCGACGGTCGCGATGGCCGTCGCCCAGTTCGTGAGATTCCGTCGCGGTACGCAGGGGCAAATGTCCGATGTCCGCCGCGACTACCTCAAATACCTCGCGCAGACCCGGCGTACGGTCCGGCGCACCGCCCACAAGCAGCGGGACGCGCAGCTGTATCTGCACCCGTCCCCCGAGCAGTTGTGGTCGGTCGTGGCCGAGGGCTCCCGGGTGTGGGAGCGCCGGGTCGGCGACCACGACTTCGGGCAGGCGCGGATAGGGCTCGGGGCGCAGCAGTTGGCGACGCCGCTCGTGGCGCCGGACACGGCCCCGGTGGACGAGCTGGAGCCGCTGTCCGCGGGTGCGATGCAGCAGTTCCTCGCGGTGCACGGCACCTTGGACGGGCTGCCGATGGCGGTCTCGATGCGGGCGTTCTACCACGTGACGGTGTCCGGTGAGCCGGAGTCGGCGCAGGCGGCGGCGCGTGCCCTGGTGGCGCAGCTGGTGACCCTGCACTCCCCCGACGACCTGATGCTCGCGGTGGTCGCGGCCCGGTCGGCGCAGGAGCGCTGGGACTGGACGAAGTGGCTGCCGCACACCCAGGTGCCGGGGCAGGTCGACGGGGCGGGCACGAAGCGCCTGTTCGGCGACGACCTCGGTGAGCTGGAGCAGTTGGTCCGCTCGAAGCTGGACGGCCGGCCGCGGTTCTCCCGGGAGAACCAGCCGGTGCTCGACCAGCCGCACGTGGTCGTCGTCCTGGACTCCGACTCCACCCGCGGCGGCCTGGTGCCGCCGGACTCGCTGCTCGCGGCGGCCGAGGGCCTGCAGGGCGTGACGATCGTGGAGGTCGTCTCCGGCGACATCGACGAGCCGCGCGGCGGTCTTTCCGTGGTCGTGCGACCGGGCCGGCTGCGTCTTGAGTCGGGTGGCGGTTTCGCGTACGAGGGTCTGCCGGACGGCATCTCGCTGCCCGCGGCGGAGGCGCTGGCGCGCCAGCTGGCCCCGCTGCGGATGGGCGGCGGGGACGACGACGAGCCGCTGCTCGCCAATCTGGACTTCACGGATCTGCTGAACCTGGGCGACGCGGCCTCGGTGGACGTGGCGCGGACCTGGCGGCCCCGTTCGGTGGCCGAGCGCCTCCGGGTGCCGATCGGTGTCGGCGAGGACGGCCAGCCGGTCATGCTCGACCTGAAGGAGGCCGCGCAGGAGGGCATGGGCCCGCACGGTCTGTGCGTGGGCGCCACGGGTTCCGGAAAGTCGGAGCTGCTGCGGACGCTGGTCCTGGGCCTCGCGGTGACGCACTCCTCGGAGACGCTGAACTTCGTCCTCGCGGACTTCAAGGGCGGCGCGACCTTCGCGGGCATGTCGCAGATGCCGCACGTGGCGGCGGTCATCACCAACCTGTCGGACGACCTGACGCTCGTCGACCGCATGGGCGACGCGATCCGCGGTGAGCTCCAGCGGCGTCAGGAGCTGCTGAGGTCGGCCGGCAACTACGCCAACATCCACGACTACGAGAAGGCGCGCGCGGCGGGCGCCCCGCTCGAACCGCTCGCCTCGCTGGTCCTCGTGATCGACGAGTTCTCCGAACTCCTCACCGCCAAGCCGGACTTCATCGACATGTTCATCCAGATCGGCCGCATCGGCCGCTCCCTGGGTGTGCATTTGCTGCTCGCCTCGCAGCGCCTGGAGGAGGGCAAGCTGCGCGGCCTGGACACGTACCTCTCGTACCGGATCGGTCTGCGGACCTTCTCGGCGGCGGAGTCGCGGACGGCGATCGGCGTGCCGGACGCGTACCACCTGCCCTCGGTGCCGGGTTCGGGCTATCTGAAGTTCGGTACGGACGAGATGACCCGCTTCAAGGCGGCGTACGTCTCGGGCACGTACCGGACGGGCGGGCCGCGGCTCGAGATCGGGCACATGCCGGTGGAGCGGCGTCCCGCGCTGTTCACGGCGGCGCCGGTGCCCGTCGTGTACGCGGCGCCCGACCCGGCGTACCTGGCGCAGCAGCGGGCGGAGGAGGACGACGCGCTCGCGGACACCGTCCTCGACGTGATCGTGCGCCGTCTGGAGGGTCAGGGCGTGCCGGCGCACCAGGTGTGGCTGCCGCCGCTCGACCAGGCGCCGTCGCTCGACCAGCTGCTCCCGGGTCTCGCGCAGACCGCGGACCGGGGGCTCACGGCGACCGAGTACACGCGTCAGGGCGGGCTCACGGTGCCGCTCGGCCTCATCGACAAGCCGTTCGAGCAGCGTCGCGAGGTGTTGTACCGGGACTTCTCGGGTGCGGCGGGCCACATGATGGTGGTCGGCGGTCCGCAGTCGGGCAAGTCGACGATGATGCGCACGCTCATCTCGTCGTTCGCGCTCACCCACACGCCGGCCGAGGTGCAGTTCTACTGCCTGGACTTCGGCGGCGGCGGCATGGTGTCGCTCGCCGATCTGCCGCACGTCGGCGGGGTGGCGTCCCGGCTGGACCCGGAGCGGGTGCGGCGTACGGTCGCCGAGGTGATGGGCGTGCTGAACCGGCGCGAGGAGTTCTTCCGTTCGCACTCCATCGACTCGATCGCGACCTACCGGCGCAAGCGGGCCGCGGGCGAACTGCCCGGCGAGGCCTGGGGCGACGTCTTCCTGGTCGTGGACGGCTGGGGCGGTTTCCGCAACGACTACGACATGCTGGAGCCGATCGTCTCCGACATCGCCGCGCGTGGTCTCGGCTACGGCATCCATGTGGTGATCACCGCCTCCCGGTACATGGAGGTGCGTGCGGCGCTGAAGGACCAGATGCTGGGCCGGCTCGAACTGCGGCTCGGTGACGTCATGGACTCCGAGTTCGACCGCAAGGTCGCGGCGAACGTGCCGGCCGGTGTGCCGGGTCGCGGCCAGGTGCCCGAGAAGCTGCACTTCATGGGCGCGCTGCCGCGGATCGACGGATCGAGCTCGGCCGCCGACCTGTCGGAGGGCACGGCGGCGTTCGTACGGTCGGTGCAGGCGTCCTGGACCGGTGCTCCGGCCCCCGCGGTGCGGCTGCTGCCGCGCAAGCTGCCGGCGGAGCGGCTGCCGAAGGGCTTCGAGTACCCGCAGCACGGCGTCGCGATCGGCATCGACGAGACGAACCTGGAGCCGGTGTTCGTCGACTTCGAGTCGGACCCGTTCTTCCTGATCTTCGGCGAGAGCGAGTCGGGCAAGACGGCGCTGCTGCGGCTGATCGCCAAGCAGCTGTGCGAGCGGTACACGCCGGAGCAGGCGCGGATCGTGGTGGGCGACTACCGGCGGACGATGCTGGAGGCGGTCGCGCCCTCGCACCTCCTGGAGTACGCGCCGATGGCCTCCGCCATGCAGATGCACATGGACGCCATCAACACGGTGATGACGAAGCGGGCGCCCAAGCCCGACATCACACCGCAGCAGCTGCGCGACCGCAGCTGGTGGACGGGGCCGCAACTGTACGTCCTGGTCGACGACTTCGAGCTGGTGGCCACCAACTCGGGGAACCCGCTCGCGGTCCTGGTGGAGAACCTGCCGTTCGCGCGGGACGTCGGCATCCGGTTCATCGTGGCGCGCAGCTCCGGAGGCGCCTCGCGGGCGATGTACGAGCCGTTCATGCAGCGCGTGAAGGAGCTGGGCGCGCAGGGCGTGATCCTCTCCGGCGATCCGCAGGAGGGCGACATCCTCGGCAACGTCCGGGCGCGGCCGATGCCTCCGGGCCGTGGCACGTTCGTGTCGCGGAAGCGGGGCGCGCCGCTGGTGCAGCTGGGCTGGCTGCCGGAGCAGCACTGACGGAGCGGGCCGGACGGAGCAGGCCGGTCGGAACGGGCCGGTCGGAACGGGCCGGTCGGCGGGGGAATTCCCGCCGACCGGGTACGGCGGTCCCACTACTGTGGGAGGGACCGCCGTACCACCGCGAAGGGAACGCGCCGATGACCGACGCAGACACGAGCACGACCGGCGCCGCCGGCGCCGACAGCTCCGACAGCACCGCCGATGCCGCTCTGGCCGCCGAGAAGCAGCGCCAGAAGGACGAGCTGTACGCGCTGGACATCTCCGGCGTCGAGTGGGAGGGCGCTCCCGGGACGAGCCCGGACGAGGAGCGCGTCGAGATCGCCCGGCTCCCCGAGGGGGCGGTGGCGATGCGGTCGTCCCTCGACAAGGACACGGTGCTGCGGTACACGAAGGCCGAGTGGGACGCGTTCGTCCTCGGGGCCAGGGACGGCGAGTTCGACCTGCGGTGACCCGCTGTCGTACGCGCCTGTGGTGAACCGCGGACACGCGTGCCTGCGGTGACCCGCGGAAACGCGTGAGGGGGTGGCCCGTCGGACGG
>NZ_JBHTSA010000196.1:0-9053 GCF_042795405.1 Streptomyces sp. NPDC056480
CATTATCACCGCACTTCGGCTGCGGTGATAATGTGCCGGGCCGAGCCGGTGGCTGCGTTCTGTGGTCAGGCTACGCCGCACGAAGACCGTTGCGAGAGCCGTCTGCCATCTGGCGAGCATGGCTGGCGGGCAACCACACGGCGGCGGACAGAATGCAGCAGATGTCCCACCGGGTCTAGGAGGCGGACGGCGGTGTTGCCAGTGGCGGCGGTGAGGTAGTCAGCACCGTTGCTGTGGGGCGTGGTGGAAACACTGGGCCAGCAGGCGGCTGCCGATACCACGCCCCGCCGCTGCCCGGGCCGGACGGTCAGCTGCGACAGGCGAGTCTGTGAGGTTTGAGGCCGGACAGCCGTGCTGTCCGGCCTTCCGGGCCTGCCACACCGTGCTACCTCCCCTGCCTCGGGATGCCTGACACGGAACGCTGACAGTTTGGTCCGTTATCTCCGTTACGCCTGCTTCCCGCCGGGCTGAGTATTGCTTGCTCAGGGGCTTTGCGCTGCGCGGGAGTGTGCTGGAAGCGTCAGAAAGGCAATCCGGCCCCTTCCCCGGACAGGTAGTGATCCTGATGGCGATGACCACGATCTCGGGCGGCGGCGTTTCATGCCGCGCATCCTGCCGGCAGGGGGTTGTGTGTTCCGTCTGTCTCTGGAGCACGAGTCGCTCGTTCCGGCTGCGGCGCGCCATGCGGTTTTTCCGGTGTCGGAGGCGTGGGGCTGAAGGGGGTCTATCACGTGCTGCTGGTGGTTTCTGGGCTGGTCACAGGTCACCCCTGCAACGCCGCCGCGGACGGTTCGAGCCTGGTACCGGCCCCTGTCACCGACGGCGGACCCCGCGCTGGGACCGGCGCCTTCTCCGATCGGGCCGAGCCCCGGGCACCGCTGCATACGGGGCGAGAAAGTAGAGACGGCCTTTCGAGGGAAGAATGACAAGAAATGGACTTCACGCGAAAGGGCACACGATGAAGCGCCTGCACTTGTTCGAGTTTCAGGATCTTCCGTGGCTGCCTCGGAGGATACGGGACCTTGCTACGGACGTTTTGCGCGACGGTGTGGTGCTGAGGTGGGACGTTTATCGGCCGGTAGTCCCAATCCTGGCTGATCTGATGCGGCGGACGGGTACCACGACCGTTGTCGATCTGTGCTCCGGCGGAACCGGCCCCTGGCTGAACCTCAAGGATCACCTTGAGAAGGAATACGGACCATTCATCTTGCACTTCACCGACAAGTATCCTAATCATGAGGCATTCAGCATGGCTCGGGAAAAGATCACGGATGGTCGGGTTCGTTACGACACCGTACCGGTTGATGCCACCGATGTCCCAGATCGCCTTGAGGGCATCCGCACGATGTTTACCAGTTTTCATCACTTCGAGCCGGACGAGGCAACTGCCATTCTGAAGGATGCGTACGAAAAGAACGACCCCATCTGCGTGTTCGAGTGTACCCGCAGAAATCTTTCAGCGACGCTTGGAGCGACTCTCGCCGCACCGCTTGTCGCCTGGTCTGCAAGGTGGCATGCGCGCCCGGTGCGCGTGCTGGAAACCATCGTGACATACGTGATCCCTATCATTCCCGTCATCCTCGCCTGGGACGCTTTTGTATCAAATCTGCGTACCTATACTCCTCGGGAGCTCAGGCAGATGACCGCAGGATTGCATTCAGATAACTACTCATGGGAGATCGGATACATCCAGGTTGGGGCTCTCGATTCCATCACTTATGCAATCGGTAGCCCGGTCAAGCATGCTTGATCTGACTTCGAGAACCGCACTCTCTGTGACGGGTTTGGCAAACATGCAGTCCGACGGCAGAAGTAGGAAGGGTCTGCGATGACGAATCGTTTGAATGGACGTTGCGTCGTGGTGACCGGAGCGGCTCGGGGAATCGGCGCAGGAATTTCTCAAGCAATGGCCGCCGAGGGTGCCCACCTGGTGATTGTGGACCTCCTTGCGGATCAGGCTGCTGAAGTAGCAATGACCATCATTGAGAATGGCGGAGTCGCAAAATCTGTCGCTGCCGATGTCACGGACCGTGAACAGGTGAAGGCTGTGATTGATTTTGCTGTCACTTCGTACGGCAACCTTGATGCTTGGTTCAATAATGCTGGAGTGAACGACCCGCGAGAATTTCTCTCAATTGACAAAGAGAACTGGGACTTTATTCATGATGTCAACTGCTGGGGGGTGGTTGTCGGTATGCAGGAAGCGGCTAGGCGGTTCATTGAACAGGGTGCGCCTGGGAAGATTGTCAATACTGCATCCAGCGTGGGAAGGCAGGGCGTAGGTGTAATAGCACCCTACTGTGCATCGAAAGCCGCAGTCATCTCGTTGACCCAATCTGGCGCCCGCGCATTTGCACAACACGGCATTACAGTGAATGGGTTCGCGCCTGGCCTAGTGGATACTCCTATATGGGAAGGAATTGATAAGGCTGTTGAAGCTATGGGTAGGCCTGAGCTGAAATTCAGCAGACTGCACTCTGACATCCTGTTAGGCCGTGCAGCCCTACCTGCAGATATTGGCCCTGTAGCAATTTTCCTGGCCGGATCGGACTCTGACTACATTACCGGGCAGATTATCCCAGTTGACGGTGGAATGGTCCTAGTCTGAAAATCTAGAATCGGGCCTGTAAAGATTCCGGCTCTGTCTCGCATTGGTGGTAACGGAGTGTGCTGCTATCCGAGGGGGATGAGGTGGTGGAGAAGGGTGAAGCTACTCGTCCGTGTATCTGGTGTGCGATCCGTTTGATCTTGGTGCTGACTCCTCGGTGGAACCGTTGCTTTACGGAATCGTGAGCGCGGCGTTCACGGCGGCTTCGTCTCGGTCCAGGCCGCGGGTGAACGCGTTTATCGAAGATCGAGTTCTCTGTTCAGGAACCGTGCCACCACGACTCGGTCGGCGTCAGTGATGCCAGCCCGGGCGTCGGCGAGCTCCACCTCGTCGTGCTGAAAGATCAGGTCGCCAGCCGCTGGGCTTCCTGGCCGGCGGCGCGGACGATCTCGGTTCGGCGGCGGGTCAGGTCTCGCAGTTCGCGGATCTCCCGGTCCGGGACGAAGGATCCCATCGCCATCCCGGACGCTCCTGCCCGGGCGAGGAATGCAGCGTCGCTCGGGTCGGTCTTGCGGCCGCGGATTCCCTTGAGGTGGGCAGGGCTGACGAGCATCAGATTGAGGTGCGGCTGGAGCATGTAGTAGACGCTCCGCCAGTAGTCCGAAGCGGCCTCCATGACGACCACCTCGACTCGGGCATCCACCAGCCAGGCCAACAGCCGCCGGATCTCCGACTGGGTGGTGCCGAACCGTTCGGTTTCCAAACTCCAGCTGCCGGGCTTCTTCGGGCTGGGGACGCGGGTGCAGGCGAGCAGGAACCGCTTGCCCAGGTCCACGCCCGCGGAGCGTAGATGGATGACCTCGACCTTCACGTCCTGCCGGGCCATGCCGTACTCCCTCCCACGCAGCGGTCGTGCCGGGCGGGTGTCCCGGAGGGATCAGGGAAGAAGCGGAATCTGACACGCGTGCTCCGGGCAGCACCAGTGCTGCCGTGGCAGCAAACCGTGGTCTCCTGGTCGATCCCCATTGCCATCCTGTCCAACGAGCTCACCGGCATCGCAGACCCATCGGCTGACCGGAACACCCAAGACAATTTTCCTGTCTCCGAGGTGATCAGCGCAGCGCTTCCGGCGTTCCTGTCCAGCAAAGGGTGTAACCGGTTTGGTTTCTGAGGTCAGATGCGGTTGTTGGTGTGGCGTCGGCCGAAGGCGATGTCGAATGCCCCCGGCTTTGCCCACGGCTCGGCGTACCCGTGGGCGGCGCGTGCCGCATCCGGGCGGGCGTCGGACCGCCCGGTCTCTAGCCGATGTGTGCCTCGGTCTGGTTGACCTGTTCCGCCCGGTCGAGGACCTTGGACAGGGTACGGCCGTGGAATGCGCAGGGCGCTGTTGTCGTCCGCGACGATGATGTCGCCCGGCTCTACCACCGTGCCCGCGATGCCGAGGGTGACCTGCACTCGGTCGAGCTGGACTCAGTTCTTCCCGCTGGCCATGGTGATGCCGGTGGTGAACAGTAGGCAGTCGGCTACCTGACTTCCAGGATGTCCCGCGACGGAGCCGTGGACGATGCCCTTGCCGATGGCCACAGCGGCCAGCAGCCCGCCCCAGGTGGTGCATCCAGGATGCCGCCGTTGTCGGACACGATGGCAGATCCGGCGGGCACATCGTTGATGTAGTTCGCCACATTGCGGAACCCCGCCGCCTCCGCGAGCAGGCCGGTACCGGAAGGTGCAGGCGGGGCGGACGCAGACGGCTCCAGGGATACGCGCGGCGATACCTGGAAGCACTCTGCCCAGGGCCATGCTGTCCAGCGCGTCGGAGAGCGCGGCGGTGTCAAGTGCTCCAGGCGGGTCAGCATCTCTTCGTCGAGTGGCGCATCAGGCGCTGTGCGGTCAGCGGTCGGAACGGGCGTCTCCTGCTCCGGCGCAGGCACGCAGCACGGACCAGGCCACGAAGTCCGTTGCCATGTCGACCACTTCGGGGCCACGCTTCGGGGTGGTCAGGGCGTATGTACGGGTGAAGCCGTTGATGCGGACCTCGCAGTGCATGGTCACCGTGCCGTCCCACGCCTGGCCGTCCGTGACGGTCAGCGGCTCATCGCTCCAGGCCCGCACTGCGATACCGGCGTCAGCTGCGCTTGGCAGCCGTTCGGCTGCCAGCCCGTCGGTGAGCCGGTCGTCGAGGCTGATCACCGGCTTTACCGGGTGCATCCGCAGCTCCTCGGCCGCGGTCAGCCGGCGACGACTGACGACGTGGCCGTCGAGCAGCCGGTCGATCCGCGCTTCGAGGCCGCGATGTTCACCCACTGCGACCGGGAGGGCGATGTCCACGTATGGATAGGCCCAGAGATAGGAGGGCGTCAACGTGAGCCCTTCGGCCTGGACCGCCTGGTCGATGAGGGCAGCCGCGTCGGCCTCGATGAGCCCGAGGGTCCGCCAGTGCGGGTGGTCGGCCGGTTTACTCGCCGGGGCGATGCGGTCGAGAAGCTCCTCGAGCATGGGCATGCACTCGCGGGGCGGCCCGGGAAGCATCACGACTCGGGTGCCGTCCGCTGTGGTGGACGATCCCCAGGCGGTCCCGTTCGAGTTGGGAAGCGGCTCGCTGCCCGCGGGGAAGAACGCCTGGCGCTCGTTGTCCTGGTGGACCGCGAGCCCGAACCGCTTCAACCGGTGCTGCACAGCCGTCCACGCCTCCGCATGGTACTCCAGAGGGACACCGAGGGCCTGGGCGACACCTTCGCGGGTCCGGTCGTCCGAAGTGGGGCCGAGACCACCGATGACGACGAGCAGGTCGTGGCCGAGCAGCCCTCTTACGGTCCGGGTGATGCCGGGTAGCGGGTCACCGGTGGTGGCGGTCGCCCGGACGCGGAAGCCGTGCCCGGTCAGTAGTCGTGCTGCCTGGGCGGTGTTGGTGTCCTCCACTGCTCCGCTGAGCAGCTCGTCGCCCACGGTGAGGACCGCAGCGGTTGGCTGCCGCGCGGAACCCGGGCCGCAGGCGGCCAGGAGCGCATGGGCTGACTGCTTGGTCCCGGCACCACCACCGAGGTCGTACGTCAGTGACTCACCGCGGGCCAGTACGGAACGTACAGCCTTAGGGATCTCCAGAGCCGCATCGCCGAACCCGAGGTGTTCCAACATCATCCCGACGGCGAGCAGCATGGCGGAGGGGTTGGCACGGTCCGCGCCTGCCAGGTGCGGGGCACTGCCGTGGACCGGCTCGAAATAGCTGCCGTGCTGTCCGTAATTGCCGCTGGGTGCCAGGCCGAGGCCGCCGATGACGCCCGCGCCGAGGCCGGAGAGCACGTCGCCGAACATGTTCTCGGCGACGATGACGCCGAAGCGCTCCGGCCGTTTGACCATCCACATCGCCACGGCGTCGGCATTCCGTACCTCCACTCCGATGCCCGGGTACTCGGTGGCCACCTCTTCGAGGACCTCCCGGACGAGCGCGCTGCTGCTCCGCAGGACGTTGGGCTTGTCAGCCCAGGTCAGCAGAGAATGGCCGTGGGCTCGGGCGTAGGCGAAGGAGAAACGCAGGAGGCGTTCCAGTCCCAGGCGGGTGACGAGCCGGAGCGAGACCCCGAGGTCCTGTCCGGTATCGGCGACGACGTTCGCGTGTCCCCCGACCATAGAACGCAGTGCGGCCGGAACCACGTCACCCGTGTCGTCGAAACCGGTGTACATGCCCTCGGTGTTCTCCCGGATCACCGCGAAGCGATACGGGCGGCCATGTCCTTGCAGGTTCTCCACCGGGCGGACATTGGCGAACAGCCCGAGCCGCTGTCGCAGCTGGACCACGGGGGACACATACCGGATGCCCTGCCCCTGCAGGCTGCCGGCGAGCTCGGCCTCGGCCTCGCGAGGCGGCTTGCTGGTGATCGCGGCCAGGAGGCACGTGTCGACGGTGTCGAGCAGCTCCCAGGTCCGTTCCGGTACCGGGTTGCCTTCGCGCCGCCAGTACTCCCATCCGATGTCGCCGTACGTCAGCTCGACCGGCACCTGGAGCAGGTCCAGCACGGGCAGCACCGCGTCCACGACCTCAGGCCCGATGCCGTCGCCCGGCAGTACTGCGACCTTCTTGACCGATGTCACGCCACGTCCTCAAAGTGATCGAGCTCTGCGAGGAACTCCTGGATCGCGCTCTGCCCGAAGCGCGCGTTGTCGTGCTGCGGGTGCATTCCGGCACCGGGCACAGCTCGCGTGCGGACACGCCGTTCAACAGTGCGGTACGCAGCGTTGCTGGGCAGCTCATGCCGGAGCCTCACTGTCGGTGGCGCGGAACCTCCGGCCCCTGGGACTGGACTCTCCAGGTGTAACCCAGAGGCATACTTGAGTAATTAACACTCACCTCGCACAAGAGTGATGGCGTTGCTGATCCGGCCCTCGCTAGGGTCGGCTCCAGCCCGTGCCGGTCCGGCGTGCGCGGGTGAGGCCCGGTGCCCACATGCTCTGGGCGGAGTACCGGGCCGCCCCCAATCTCCAGATCCCCGCTTCTCTGCGCGTCGGGGAGCAGCTTTTCTGGCATTTCGGGAGGTAGTCGGCGGGCTGATGCTGGCCCGTTCGTCTCGGTGACTGTCTCGTGGTTCGTGGGGCCCCTATGGGTTGGTCAAGTTGATGGGGCGGTTTGGGGTTCGTAGAAGGTGCCGTCCCGGAGCATGGCGAAGAGGACGTCGGCTCGTCGTCTCGCGAAGCAGAGAAGGTCCTTGCCCGGCTCGCGAAGTCAATCCTGGAGGACGACGTCCTGCGCCGGCTCTTCGAGCGGACGCAGCCCGATCCGAGAGCCCCCGCAAGCGCCCCCGCTCCCTTCGGCAAGCACCAGGACCCTGGACCCGATCAAGGCAGGGGGCGACGCCCAGGCGCTGAGGCCCGCAGTTGGAAGTGGCATCGGTTCCTCCCGGCGGGATGCCGCGCGAATTCGACGGCGCACCGGCCGAGACGCGATCGGCGTCCACGGCCCGCAGACGCCGCAGCGAGGCGAGGATGCGGGAATAGGCCCCCGACGTACGGAGGTCCTTGTGGCTCAGCCGGTCCGCGCCTCTCCCCGGAAGACTTGGAGCTCCTGATGCAGCTCCTCGTCGCGGCCCGGCTGCGCGCGGCGTTCTGCCCGTCGCCGAAGCCGCCGCCCATCCGGCGCCGCTCCCGCTCACTGCAGTCCATTCTCCGGTGCGCGCAGGGGCTTCGCGGCGTGCCGATGCGCGCACCGGCGTGCGGTGCGCTCCCGCCCAGCGCACCGCTGTGCCGCACGGTGCACACGAGAGTGGACTCCAGTCCCGCCCGCTCCACCCGGTGCACGCACGGAGGGCGAGGGCGCATCGGATGTGGTGCGCTCGATGCGCACGCGACCAGGTGTGCCGCCGGATTCCCACCCAGTCCATCGGGTGGGAATCACCCCCCCCTTGTCCAGCCGCGAGTTCTTCGACGTTGCCTTTGTCCACGTCCGCTACCGGGCCCCACGGGGGTTGCACCGCGCCTGGCGCACGGTGGCGGAGGGGAGGACTCTCCCTCCCGGTGCACCATGCACCGTCACCGTGGGTAGGAGTGGTGCACGGTGCGGAACTGCCGCGTGCTCCGGCATCGTGGTGTGCTCGACCGAGTGGAAGTGGACACCATCGTGCGCACTGGGCTTGGGTAGCCTCCATCGAGTGGAGGCGCGGTACCTCGTACGCCACCAGGGCCCCTGGGCGCACCTGGACGAATCGTCTGGTCAAGGGGCGAAGCGAACACCCCTGTTCGGTGGATGCCCCGGGCAGGCCCACAGAGCGGAACCCACTCAGCGGGGGAGTGCGGGTGGGTGGGGGCCGGAGATGCCACACGCGTGCGGCGCAGGTTCTTCTCAGTGCCTGACCCGGTCGGCGCGGATCCGTCCGAGCAGCCGTACCGGTTCCTCGCGCAGCAGCCAGGACAGGCGCACGATGTCGTAGCCGGAGTCGAGCACGAACAGTACCTGGGGGTCGCCCTCGCACCGCTGCCCGGCCTCACACAGGCGCCTCAGCAGGTCCCGGATCTGGGTGGCGGTGACCTCGGTGGGGTCGTCGTCGGGGCCGAGACGGACCGCGTCCAGCAGCCCGGTCCACGGCGTCGGGCCACCGCCGAGGGCGGCCGCTACCTGGTACGGCCACCCCGGAATCGTCTGACGCCGCCCGTCACACCGGCACGGCCGGTGACAGTGCAGCCGGCCCGGTGAGCACTCCGCGTCCGGACGCGGCCACGGCGTCACATCCAGCGCGATCGACATCTGCCGGCCAGACCCACGCGGCAGCGTCAGGCCGGCCAGAGCGACCCGCAGCCGGGACACGTCGATCCGGCTGTCGGCCAGTGCGTCGTACATTGCGCCATGTCCCCGCCGGTGCACCGTCTGAAGTGACAGCCCCGGCAACGACACCACCACCGGGCCCTCCGCGCACAACACCGCTTCCACCAGCTCGAACAAGGCATCCGCGCGGCGGGTCATCGCCTCGTACAACCCCACCCGAAAGCAGGAAAGTTCAGCCAACACCTGCCGTGGCAC
>NZ_JBHTSA010000197.1:0-9050 GCF_042795405.1 Streptomyces sp. NPDC056480
GAAGGCCATGGCCTTCACCGGCCAGTCAACGGGTGGCCCTGTCTTGCAGCCAGGTCATACCCGGAAGCCGCGCGGACCCCACATCCGCGAGTCAGTGCTGGTCAAGCTCCTGCCCAGCGGTCCAGCAGCCGTGATCCCGGCAGACACCGGCTACCAAGAACTCGGAGCACGGACCGACGGACGCATCGTGATGCAACCGCACCACCTCCCCTGGCACAAAGGAGATACGTGGGAGTCGACGCAACGCCCACACCTCATGCCGCAGCCTGGCCGAGTACGGCATCACCCACCTGAACGTGGCGGGGATCTGCCCCCGCCTTCAGCCGCCGCGAGCACATCGACGACACCGTCTAAGCTGCCGCCGACGGGTGTTTCCAGCAGTAGACCACAGACCTGACCCTGACGTGGCCGACATGAGCGTAGAGGCCCCGCCCTCCCCTCTGACATCTCACCGCTAACCGTGCACCAACCGGTTAGAGGAGGCTCAGTGCGGCCATTGCGGCATTGTGCCCGGGCACGCCGCTGACACCTCCACCCCGTACTGCGCCTGCTCCGCACAGGAAGACATTGGCGTGAGTGGTTTCGACTCCCCAGGGACCGGTTGATTCACTTGCGTAAGGGAAGGACAGGTCCCTGTGGAAGATGTGTCCGCCGGGCAGCTGTAGCTCGTGCTCGAGGTCCAATGGTGTTTTGGCCTCGATGCAAGGAGCTCCGTCCTCATCGAAGGCAAGGCATGAGGCGATTGGTTCAGCCAGGTGCGAGTCGAGCTCTGCAAGAGTTGCGGCAAGGAGCTCGGACCGCACAGCTTCATTGTCGGCAGCAAAAAGGCGTGCGGGAGTGTGCAGCCCGAAGAGGGTGAGAGTCTGGTAGCCCTGTGCAACTAGTTCCGGTGCCAAGATTGAGGAATCCGTCAGTGAATGACAGTAGATCTCAGACGGGGGTGCGCTGGGCAGCCGCCCGGACATAGCCTGCTGGTAAGCGACTTCCAGTTGGTCGTAACCTTCCGAGACGTGGAAGGTCCCAGCAAAAGCCTCATTCGGGTTGACCGATCGGTCACGGAGTCTCGGCAGTCGGCGCAACAGCATGTTCACCTTGAGCTGAGCACCCTCCGCAGCTTCGGGCGCAGGTTCACCCAGCAACGCACTCAGGGCCTGCGGGGACGCATTAACCAGGACCTGACGGCATGCGACATTGTGTTCGCCGTCATCCGAGCGGAACGCAACTACGGCATGGGTGCCGTCCGTCTCGATGCCCGTTACCTCGCGGCGTGTCTCGATCTTCGCACCAGCCGAGCGTGCTGCAGTGACAAGCGCGCCTGTGAGAGATCCCATGCCGCCGACAGGAACATCCCAGTCGCCTGTGCCGCCGCCGATTACGTGGTAGAGAAAGCACCGGTTCTGCACCAGGGACGGATCGTGGGCATCTGCGAAGGTGCCGATTAAGGCATCAGTGAGTACTACACCTCGGACTAAATCATGTGAAAATTGCTGCTCAATGGCTGCGCCGATCGGCTCTTCAAATAGCATTCGCCAGGCAGCCTCGTCGTCGACGACGGTCCGCAGCCCCTCGCGGGAAAGCAGTGGCTCGGTGAGCGTTGGAAACATGCGCGATGCCACTCCGCGTATGCGGCCGTAGAACTCTTCCCACGCCGCGTACTCTCTGGTTCCACCAGTAAGCGCCTCGAATGATTCTCGAGTGCGGCCACGGCCAACGAGGAGGCCACTGTCACCCGTTGGCGTGTATGAGGAGACGGTGCGCTTACGCACCCTGAAGGACAGCCCCAGATCGTTGACGATCTTGTCCGGGAGCAGCGAAACAAGATAGGAGAACTGGGACAGCCGTGCATCGACGCCGGCGAACGGGCGGGCTGACACTGCTGCCCCGCCTACCGTTGCGCGCCGCTCAAGGACGAGAACGGAGCGGCCAGCGCGTGCCAGATACGCGGCAGCAACCAGACCGTTGTGACCCCCTCCGACGATTACGACGTCGTACATATTGTGCGCAGGAACGGCTAGCTGGCCTTTGTTTCGTGGAATTGTGTAAGGATACATCGATGCAACCCCCAGGCCGATTCTAGAGAATTTCAGGGAAGGCCGTCGTGGAATCTCCTATTACGACCTCAGGGAAGCGCACCCGGTGGACTGGAGAGAGAAGGCCATGTGTAGATGTAAAGCTGGGACAGGACGGCGAGTCTATCTAATAGTGCAATATGCCGCCGGTCCTGGCTGGTGTGCTTGGTTCTGATTTCTGCAGCGCCTGCCCGCCGCCTGGTGTGTATGGCTGGCGGGCAGGCGCGGACTGGATCCGCCCGATGTGGAAGCGGACTTCCCCCGCATACCTCGGATGATTGAACTGCGGCCCCAAAGTGGAGCCGTATCATCATGCGAGACGCAAGCGGACGCCCGGAGGGTCAATTCCGGATTGCAGCGAATGATTGCCGATGGACTCGTTGACTATCAGGCCTACCACCAGCCCGAATGAGATGAGAGCTTGTCATTGTGTGAACCAAGGTTTGAGTACGCAGGGCACTCTGTGCTGGCACACCCAGTACCAGTAGCACGGTGGTATTGGGCAGGGCCGGAGTATCCGCTGTACTCGTAGGTATAGATTCCGTAATTGAACCGGTTGTGGCTGCTGCTGGCGTTATTGTTAACCAAAGTGGCAGTGCCGGAGAACCACTCTGCGATATACGCGCCATCGTCCGGACCGAAGTCATGGACGCCGCCGCTATAATTCGTGTTCTTGTAGAGGCAGAACTCGCTGGCTTGGCAAGATCCATCCTCGTAGGCGGCATAGCTCGTGGTGGCAGTCCCCGCGAGCACTGCGAGGCTGGCGAGAGAAGCGGCAACGATGCGTTTGAACACCATGATCCTTGCTTGGGATGACGTGGTGGGCTGTCTCTTGGGGATTGTCAGTCAGCCCAGTGATCGATACCAGGCGCGCCACGGAAGCGCGGTATGGCAATCGTTGTATGGGTCACCAGAGAGACAGCGGGGACACCCCACATCATGCCCTTCTAGCGGATCAGATTTGAGAGCAAACGCTACTCCATAAGCAATGCCGAGAGATTCGTATCCATGCAACACAAACAACTTTGCGCGGTCCAGGTGTACTGCATGCATCCCCTGCAAGACCACTGCGTCTAATTGCGAATTTCAATCGCCGAGGCCAGCCAGGAAAAGCCTGCATTCGGTCCCGGGCGCGGGCGGGGTGCGCTCTGTTTGTGCTTGGCGACACACCGGCGGTGTCAATGCTGCTTAGCCGGAGTGCTGCACTCGCAGCAGCGAGGTGATACGGAGCTCTGCGAAGGGGGGAGTGAAGCCCGCGACCTGGAAGCTCTGAGTAGGCGCAGTGAGTAGTTACCACTCAAGGTCATCCCAACCTGCTTCATAGTCTTGTCCGGACGATTCCGCACGCGTTTCATGTCTCCTGCCGCAGAGCATGAGCCTGCGTCGAACGTCGGGTGCTCGTACACCTAATGCACCACTGCCCCGCGACAGGAGTTGCGCGCGGCAGCGCTTCCTGAGGAAGGACCCTTCGTGTCCGTCGTCCAATTCAGAGGCCCTCAAAGGTCTCTGCGTCGTGCAGCAGCAGTCGTCTTCGTATCAACGACAGCATCCATGGCGCTTGTGTCCCTGCCCGCTGCCCAAGCAGCTCCGTCCACGAGTGTTCTGATCGCGGAGGTCTACGGCGGCGGAGGCAACGCGGGAGCTCCGCTGACCCATGACTTCATCGAGCTGGCGAACACGGGCCTAATCGAGTACGGGTTGAACGGCTACAGCGTGCAGTACCTGCCCGGCTCGCCCTCCCCAAGCTCGAACTGGACCGTCACCCCGCTTACTGGATCGCTTGCTCCGGGCGGGCGCTACCTGGTCCGAGAAGCCGGAGGAACGGGTGGTGCGACGGCGTTGCCTGCCCCGGACGCGGTTGGCAGCACCGCGATGGCGGCGACGTCTGGCACGGTTGCCCTGGTCTCTGGGACAGCACGCCTCACGTGCCGGACAGCGCATGAGTGCACCTCTGACAGCCGGGTGATCGATCTGGTGGGCTACGGCAGCGCTGTGGTCCGTGAAGGAGATGCGGCCTCCGGCGCAGGGAACACCACCAGTGTTGCGCGCTCAGTTGCCCTGCTCGACACAGACAACAACGCGGCCGACTTCAGCGCCGGCCAGCCATCTCCTGTGAACAGCAACGGTGAGTCGTCTGGCGGAGGCGGCCTGCCCCCAGGCAGCACGCGTATCCATGACATCCAGGGGCACACACGGCTTTCCCCGCTCCAGGGGCGGAGTGTCGCATCAGTCCCAGGTGTCGTTACCGGCGTGCGGAGTTCGGGGGCGAAGGGCTTCTGGATGCAGGACCCCCTCCCCGACAGCGACGCGCGGACGAGCGAAGGCATATTCGTCTTCACTGGCCCTGCAACTCCCACCGTAAAGACGGGGGACGCAGTCCTAGTGACTGGAACAGTCAGTGAGTATCGAGCGGCTGGCACGGCCCAGTCACTGACCGAGATCACCAACCCGACACTCAGCGTTGTCTCGACGGGCAACCCCCTGCCACCTGCTGTGTCCCTCGATGACGCGTCGGTTCCCGACGCGTACATTCCCGCTGCGGGCGGTGGCAGCATCGACGGCCTCACACTTCAGCCGGACGTATACGCGATGGATTTCTACGAGGCTATCGAAGGGGCCAGAGCTCAGATCTCTGATGCCCGCGTGGTGGGTGCCACCAACTCGTACGGCGAAATGTGGGTGACGTCAAAGCCTGCCGAGAACCCGGCCCCGCGGGGCGGTACTGTGTACGGCTCCTACGCACACCCCAACACCGGGCGTGTCAAAGTGGTGCCTCTCGGCCTCCCGGGAGGCTCTCCCACCGCAAATGTAGGAGACCAGCTCAGCGGCGTCACTGCAGGCCCCATGGACTACTCGAACTTCGGCGGCTACAGTATCCAGGCAGCTATCCTGGGGACCCATGTCAGCAACCACCTGGAACGTGAAGTCACCCGCAAGCAGCGCCTCACAGAGCTGGCAGTAGCCACCTTCAATGTAGAGAACCTCGACGCCCGTGATCCGCAGACCAAGTTCGATCGTCTCGCTGTAGGCATAGCCACGAACCTGGCTGCCCCTGACATCGTTGCACTTGAGGAGATCCAAGACGACAACGGATCGGTAAATGACGGGGTCGTGACTTCCGAGGCGACGCTGGAGCGCTTCACCAGCGCGATCGTTGCCTCCGGCGGGCCGAGGTACAGTTGGCGGTACATCGCCCCACAGAATCTCCAGGATGGCGGTGAGCCTGGCGGAAACATCCGTCAGGTCTTCCTCTATAACGCCGCGCGTGTCTCCTTCGTTGACCGTCCGGGCGGCGATTCCACTACCCGGGCTGTACCGGTCAAGACAGCGAGTGGTGTGCAGCTCTCACATTCACCTGGCCGGATCAACCCTGCCAGCCAAGCATGGGCGAACAGCCGCAAGCCTCTCGTTGGCGAGTTCAAGTTCCTCGGGAAGAGCATCTTCATCATCGCGAACCACTTCGCTTCAAAGGGAGGAGACCAGCCTCTGCACGGGCATAACCAGGAACCGCAGAGAACTTCGGAAGCCCAGCGGCACCTGCAGGCAGGCGAAGTCAACGCATTCATGCAGGACATCCTGGCCGCTGACAAGCATGCTCAGGTGATCACCCTCGGTGACCTCAACGACTTTGAGTTCTCGCAGACCTCTGAGATTCTTTGTCGCGGTGGAGTCCTCAGGCCCCTCATTACCACTCTGCCTGCCGGTGAACGCTATAGCTACGTCTTCGACGGCAATGCGCAGACGCTTGATCACATCCTCACAAGTCCCGCCATCAAGCAATTTAGCTACGATGTGGTTCACATAAATGCAGAGTTCGCGGACCAAGCGAGTGACCATGATCCACAAATAGTGCGCTATAACCCGGCGCGCGCTTTCTAGTGAAGCAACGGCTGACGGGCGGGTGGTTTGAAGGCCCGCCCGTCAGCCCCCACCATGCCGCGCAGAGACCCGGCCGGCACAACGCGGCGGCCTCTGGCTGGGTGAAAGGTCTCCGCAAGATGACATTGCCCATACTGAAGTTTGCAGGGCCGGGTTCGGTGAGAATGCAGAAATGCTCGCACTAATCAGTAGGTCGCTTCAACCCGGAACGAAAGTTATGGAGTAGTCGGATGGGCCACATCGAGAAGGTGCAAATTGAGGTCCATGGAAGGAGTCATCTTGTCGGTACGGTGACGCTTCCGCTATCTCGCGCAGATTCCGTGATGCTCCTGAGTCCCGCCTTGGGGGTCTCTGCGGACTACTATGCTCCTTTCTGTTCGGAACTTGCAGAGAGCGGCGTTGCGGTCCTGGTAGCAGACTTGAGGGGACAGGGGAATAGCGTCCCGCTGGCAGGTCGAGCTACCCGGCATGGGTATCACCAACTTGCGTCAGAGGACTGGCCTTCACTAATTGCCTGGGCAAGGCGGAGATTCGGTTCTGATATCCCTCTGTATATTCTCGGGCACAGTATAGGCGGACAGATTTCACTTCACTACGCCGCACTGGCGCCGGGCACAGTGGAGGGGCTGGTTCTGGTCGCATCTGGATCGGTTCACTATCGAAGTTTCCAGGGGGCAGCACGATTCCGGGTTCTAGTGGGGACACAACTGGTTGCCGCTATCTCGACCGTGCTCGGATATTGGCCGGGGCGCGCTATGAAGTTCGGAGGTCGACAGCCTGCACGGCTGATGCGGGACTGGGCACGCATCGCTCGAACGGGGCGGTTCCGTCCCGAGGGAGCTGACATTGACTATGAGGCGAGGATGGCCAACGTTCGCCTCCCCGTCCTTTCGATATCCCTTGAGGGAGATTCCCTCGCGCCGCCAAGCGCGGTGGATCACCTTTGCTCCAAACTTCCTTCATCGCGAGTGGAGCGATGGCACTATCAGCCGGCACACGGAAAAAGGGCAGACCATGTGCGGTGGGTTCGCTCCGGAGTGGAAATAGCGGCGTACATTAGGTCGTGGCTTGATGATAATGCTGTACGTTCCCAAGGGGGGAATAGCAGATAGCTCAGCGCCTATCTCGCGAGTGGAGGAGGCCGACCATTCATTTCGAGGATCCGGCGGACGTCGAGATCAGGCGGAACCTTGCCGTCGAGCTTGATCAGGAACTTCTTGAACTCCACATCACGGTATCTGCGGTGGAGCGAGCCGATCAGTTTGCTGTTCGCCACCTCCAAGGCGGCGAACAGCGTGGCGGTGCCCGCCCGCGCGTAGCCGTGGCTGCGGAGCTCGGGCACGCCGGGCATCATCGGCGGGACCGGCGGGGATCGGTCCAAGGCCTGGATCTGCTACTTGGCGTCCACGCATAGGACCAGGGGCGCCCGGGCGGGTCGGGGTGCAGGCCGATGACGTCGCGGACCCTGTCGATGAACAACGAGTCCTTGGAGAGTTCGAGCGTCCCAACCCGGTGGGGCTGGAGCCCAAAGGCCCGCCAGATCGCAGAATGCGACTTACCGGTCGTCGCGGTCATGAACCGCGTCGGCCAGCGGGCCGCGTTCTTCGGCGTCACTGCGAGGTCCTGGCGATCACCGCTCCAGGGCCGTCGGGGCTTGATCAGCTCGGCTTTGAACAGGCCGATCATGCTCTCCATCAGGGCGTTGTCGTAGGCGTCGCCGACTGATCCGATCGAGGCGGCGATGCCGGCTGTGTCCAGATGCTCGGCGAGCCGGAAACTCGTGTATTGGGCGGATTCAATCGGTGGTCGCAGCACCTCTGTGAGCTGGGGGTTTGTGATGGGTGTGGGGAATCGGCAGCGGGCGGTGCGGGACTATCGGGGGCAGATGCCCTCGCCGGGCGGCCGAGCGTTGCCTGGCGTGAGGACCGGGTCAGGTTCTGGGAGGCGATCGCGCGGGGGCTGAGCTCGGTGGACGCCGCAGCGGTCATCGAGGTCTCGCCCGCGGTGGGGTCGCGGTGGCTTCGTCATGCTGGCGGGGTGAATCCGTGCCTCGCCCCGACTGTCTCCGGCCGTTACCTCTCGTTCGCCGAACGGGAGGAGATCGCTCTGCTGCGTGCCCGGAACCTGGGGGTCCGCGCGATCGCGCGGTGTCTGGGGCGTTCGCCGTCCACGGTCTCGCGGGAGCTGCGGCGCAACGCCCCCACCCGGAGCTACCACCTGGAGTACCGGGCCTCGCTGGCGCAGTGGCATGCCGAGCGGCGGGCGCAGCGGCCGAAGCCGGCGAAGCTGGTGGCCGACGGGCGACTGCGCGAGTACGTGCAGGACCGGCTGGCAGGGAACGTCGTCCACGCCCTCGATGGCCGGGTTGTCGAGGGGCCGCAAGTGCCGCCGTGGCAGGGCAGGAACAAGCCGCGCCGTCAGGACCGCCGCTGGGCGACCTCCTGGAGCCCGGAGCAGATATCGCAGCGCTCAGGGTGGACTTCCCCGAAGATGCGTCCATGCGCATCTCCCCGGAAGCGATCTACCAGGCCCTTTACGTCCAGGGACGCGGAGCACTCAAGCGCGAGCTCGTCGCCTGCCTGCGTACCGGACGCTCTCTGCGCGTCCCGCGGGAGCGCACCAGGCAGAGCGTCCGCGGCCACGTGACCGCTGACGTGCTGATCAGCGAGCGGCCGGCCGAAGCCGAGGACCGTGCCGTTCCAGGCCACTGGGAAGGTGACCGTGCGACACGAAGTTTCACGAATTTGAGTGGACTGACCGACTGGAGAGGCAGTTGATGAAACTGTAGGTGCAGTCAAGGGTCCGTGTCCGTATGACCCGTCCACACCCTTGACGTGCAATTCCGGTAACGGAGTGGTGCGAAGCTCAGGGGAAAGCCCAAGGATTTCCGTTCCGTCCGGAAGTTACCGGCAAGGGGAAGACCGGACGGGTGAAGTACATGAACTCCCGATGATGCCTCGTGATCCCAAGCCCCGCCGATGGAATGCGTGAGTGGGGTGCATTGCTAACGAGCTCGTGCACGGTAGGCGGTGAGACGTCGAAGGCTGCGGCGGGGCCGGTGCTCACCTCTGTCATCGAGGGCTCAGGTCTGCGGTCTGCTGG
>NZ_JBHTSA010000198.1:0-8768 GCF_042795405.1 Streptomyces sp. NPDC056480
GCCTGACGGCGGCCCACCACTCGCGCATGCAGCAAGCGGCCGCCGATCTCGGCGGCCGTTCGCGTATCCCCCTCCGGGAGCCGGCCGTCGGGTCGGCACCCAGGAGAAGAGGGAGAACGAACGCGATGACGAGGATCTTCAGCGGGGTCAAGCCGACCGGGCATCTGACGCTGGGCAACTACCTCGGGGCCGTACGACGGTGGGTCGAGGTCGATCAGCATCAGGCGGAGGCGCTGTTCAGCGTCGTCGATCTGCACGCGCTGACCGTGGAGCACGATCCGGCGCGGGTGCGCCGGCTCAGTCGGCAGGCGGCCACGCTGCTGCTGGCCGCGGGGCTCGATCCGAAGCGGTGCACCTTGTTCGTGCAGAGTCATGTGGACGAACACGCGCGGCTGTCGTACCTGCTCGAGTGCACCGCCACGGACGGCGAGCTGCGGCGGATGATCCAGTACAAGGAGAAGAGCGTCCTGGCGCGGGCCGCCGGTGAGGGCGTGCGGCTGTCGCTGCTGACGTATCCGGTGCTGATGGCGGCGGACATCCTGGCCTACGGGGCGGACGAGGTGCCGGTGGGTGAGGACCAGACGCAGCACGTGGAGCTCACCCGGGATCTGGCGGTGCGGTTCAACCAGCGGTACGGCCATACGTTCACGGTGCCGCGGGCGACCCGGCCCGAGGTGGCGGCGCGGGTCATGGACCTTCAGGACCCCACGTCGAAGATGGGGAAGTCGCACGCGAACGGGGCCGGGATCGTCTATCTGCTCGACGACGCGGAGACCGTGCGGCGGAAGATCATGCGGGCCGTGACCGACAGCGGGCGGGACGTGGAGTACGACCGGGAGGGCAGGCCGGGCGTCGCGAATCTCCTCGATCTGCTGGCCGCCGCGACAGGTGGGAACCCCGAGGCGCTGGCCGGTGTATATGAAACGTACGGATCGTTGAAGAAGGACACGGCGGACGCGGTCGTCGAGCTGCTGAGGCCTCTGCGGGAGCGGCATGCCGAGCTCGCGGCGGACCCCGGCCATGTGGATCAGGTGCTACGGGACGGGGCCCTGCGGGCCCGGGAGACGGCGCGGCCGCTGGTGGACCGGGCCTATCGGGCGATCGGGCTGTTGCCCGCCGGGTGACGGAAGGCGTTGCGGTAGTCGCGTGGGCTGGTGGCGAGGTGCGAGGCGAAGTGCTGGCGCATCGTGACCTCGCTGCCGAAGCCCGCGCGGCGGGCCACCTCGGGGAGGGGGTGGTCGGTGAGTTCGAGGAGTTTCTGGGCGGCGGCGACGCGCTGGGTGATGAGCCAGTGCAGGGGGGTGGTTCCGGTGGTGGCCTGGAAGTGGCGGGCGAAGGAGCGGGGCGACATGCCGGCGCGGGCTGCCAGGCTCGCGACGGTGTGGGGCTCGTCGAGGTGGGCGAGGGCGTGGGCGCGGATGTCGGCGAGGGCGTCGGCGTCGCGGTCGGCGCGGGGGGTGGGTTGCTCGATGAACTGGGCCTGGGTGCCGGTGCGGAAGGGGGCGGTGACCATCGCGCGGGCGATGGCGGCGGCTGCTTCGGCTCCGTGGGCGCTCCGGACGAGGTGGAGGCAGAGGTCGATGCCGGCGGCGGTGCCGGCGGAGGTCCAGACGCCGGTGTCCTCGACGAAGAGGGCGTCGGGTTCGACCTGGATCGCGGGGTGGCGGTCGGCGAGCGTCGTGGCCAGGTGCCAGTGGGTGACGGCGCGGCGGCCGTCGAGCAGTCCGGCGCGGGCGAGGACGAAGGCGCCGGCGCAGAGCGAGGCGACCGGGGTGCCCGCGGTGTGGGCGCGGCGGAGGGCGTCGAGCACCGGGGTGGGGACGTCGGTGTCGGGGTCCTCGATGCCGGGGACGAGGACGAGGTCGGTGGGGGTGAGGTCGTCGAGCCAACTGAGCGGGCGGTCGGGGGTGAGGGAGAGACCGCCGCGCAGGGGGACGGGGGTGTGCGGGTCGGTGGCTGCCCTGCGGAGTTCGAAGGGTGGGACGCCCCGGAGGGTGCGGTCGCTGCCCCAGACCTCGGTGATGACGGAGACGTCGAAGGCGCGGATGCCCGGGAAGGAGAGGAGGGCGATGCGCTGGGGGCGGGACGCGGGGGTCTGCGGCGCGGACGGCATGTCTGGCAGTAAACCATCGATCGCTGTCATTCACCCCTCTGGGAGGGGGCTTCGGCCGGCGGCAGGATCGTGGGCATGGAGATCACGGAGAACGCAGCGCTGGTTGTCATCGACGTACAGAAGGGCTTCGAGGAGGAGTTCTGGGGGAAGCGGAACAACCCGGCCGCCGAGGAGAACATCGCGGCTCTGATCGACCTGTGGCAGGAGACGGGGCGGCCGGTCGCGTTCGTGCGGCACGACTCGGTGGAGGGGTCGCGTTCGCCGCTGCGGGTGGGGTACGAGGGGAACGAGTTCAAGGACTTCGTCGAGGAGCGGCGCGGGAAGGGCAGTGGTCCTGAGCTGCTGGTGAGGAAGAGCGTGAACTCCGCCTTCTACGGGGAGCCGTCGCTGGACGGGTGGCTGACCGGGCTCGACGCGGCGCAGATCGTGATCGTGGGGATCCAGACGAACATGTGCAACGAGACCACCGCGCGGATGGGCGGGAACCTCGGGTACGAGGTGGTGTTCCCGATGGACGCGATGCACACGTTCGATCTGGAGGGGCCGTTCGGCTGGTCGCGGAGCGCGGACGAGTTGTCGCAGGCGACGGCCGTGTCCCTGCACGGGGGACGGTTCGCGAAGGTCGTGACGACGGAGGAGGTCGTGAAGGGGGCGTCCGCCGGGGTCCGGTGACCTCGGGGTCAGCTGTTGCCGGAGGCGAGTTCGCGGCTGCGGTCGCGGGCGGCTTCGAGGGCGGCGATGAGGGCGGCGCGGACGCCGTGGTTCTCGAGCTCTCGGATGGCGCTGATGGTGGTGCCGGCCGGGGAGGTGACGGCCTCGCGGAGCTTGACGGGGTGTTCGCCGCTGTCGCGGAGCATCACGGCGGCGCCGATGGCGGCCTGGACGATCAGGTCGTGGGCCTGGGCGCGGGGCAGGCCGAGGAGGATGCCGGCGTCGGTCATGGCCTCGACGAGGAAGTAGAAGTACGCCGGGCCGGAGCCGGAGAGGGCGGTGGCCGCGTCCTGCTGGGACTCGGGGACGCGGAGGGTCTTGCCGACGCCGCCGAAGATCTCCTCGGTGTGGGCGAGGTGCGCGGGGGTGGCGTGGCTGCCGGCCGAGATGACGGACATGCCTTCGTCGACCAGGACGGGGGTGTTGGGCATGACGCGGACGACGGGGGTGCCGGTGGTGAGGCGTTCCTCGATGAAGGAGGTGGGGATACCGGCGGCGGCGCTGATGATCAGGCGGTCGGCGGCGACGTGCGGGGCCAGTTCGTCGAGGAGCCGGCCCATGTCCTGGGGCTTGACGGCCAGGATGAGGGTGTCGGCGCGCTTGGCCGCCTCGGCGTTGGTGACGGTCTCGACGCCGTAGCGGGCGTGGAGCTCCTCGGCGCGTTCGGAGCGGCGGGCGGTGACCAGGAGGTTCGCGGGGCGCCAGCCGGCGCGGATCATGCCGCTGAGGAGCGCTTCACCGATCTTGCCGGTGCCGAGGACTGCGACGGTCTGGGTCATGGCTCTGTTCACCTCGCCGGAGGGGGGTACGTGTCGTCATCCTCGCACCGGCGGGCCGGGTGGTGTGCGGGTGTCCGAGGGGCGGTCACGCGGTGCGGCGGCGGAGGGTGGCCGCGCCGAGGCCGAGGACGAGGAGGGCGCAGCCCGCGACGACGAGGGCGTCGCGGACGAAGTCGCCGGTGACGTCGGGGTGTCGGAGGACCTGGTTCATGCCGTCGACGGCGTACGACATGGGCAGGACGTCGGAGATCGCTTCGAGGGCGGGGGCCATGCGGTCGCGTGGGGTGAAGAGTCCGCAGAGGAGCAGCTGGGGGAAGATCACGGCCGGCATGAACTGGACGGCCTGGAACTCGGAGGCGGCGAAGGCGGAGACGAAGAGGCCGAGGGCGGTGCCGAGGAGGGCGTCGAGGAGGGCGACCAGGAGGAGGAGCCAGGGGGAGCCGATGACGTCGAGGCCGAGGAACCAGACGGCGAGGCCGGTGGCGAGGGCGGACTGGACGACGGCGAGGAGTCCGAAGGCGAGGGCGTAGCCGGCGATGAGGTCGGCCTTGCCGAGGGGCATGGCGAGGAGGCGTTCGAGGGTGCCGGAGGTGCGTTCGCGGAGGGTCGCGATGGAGGTGACCAGGAACATCGTGATGAGCGGGAAGATGCCGAGCAGTGAGGCGCCGATGTTGTCGAAGGTGTCCGGGCTTCCGTCGAAGACGAACCGCAGCAGGAAGAGCATCACGCAGGGCACGAGGAGCATCAGGGCGATCGAGCGCGGGTCGTGGCGCAGCTGACGCAGGACGCGGGCGGCGGTGGCGAGGGTGCGGGCGGGGCTCATGACCGGGGCTCCTCGTGGGCGGCTCGGGCGGCGGCGGCGTCGACGAGGCGGAGGAAGGCCTCTTCGACGGTGGCGGTGTCGTTGCGGCGACGCAGGGCCTCGGGGGTGTCGTCGGCGAGGATCTCGCCCTCGCGCATGAGGAGGAGGCGGTGGCAGCGTTCGGCTTCGTCCATCACGTGGGAGGAGACGAGGAGGGTCGTGCCGCGGTCGGCGGCGATCTGGTGGAAGAGGTTCCACAGGTCGCGGCGGAGGACGGGGTCGAGGCCGACGGTGGGTTCGTCGAGGACGAGGAGTTCCGGGGTGCCGAGGAGGGCGACGGCGAGGGAGACGCGGCTGCGCTGGCCGCCGGAGAGCCGGCCGGCGAGGGAGTCGGCGTGTGAGGCGAGGTCGACGTCGTCGATGGCCCGGTCGACGGTGGTGCGGCGTTGTTGGCGGTGGGCGCGGCCGGGGAACAGGACGGCGGCGAAGTAGTCGAGGTTCTGCCGGACGGTGAGGTCGTCGTAGACGGAGGGGGCCTGGGTGACGTAGCCGATGCGGGAGCGGAGGGTGGGGTCGCCGGCGGGCTGGCCGAGGACCTGGAGTGTGCCGCCGACCTTGGCCTGGGTGCCGACGATCGCGCGCATGAGGGTGGTCTTTCCGCAGCCCGAGGGGCCGAGGAGGCCGGTGATGCGGCCGGCGTGGACGGTGAAGTCGAGGCCGCGCAGGACGGTGCGGTCGCCTCGGACGGTGGTGAGTCCGTGCGCGGTGATCGCCGCGGCGGGCGGGTCGGCGGGGTGGGCCGGGGGTGAGCCGGGCGTGGCGACGTCGGTGTCGGACCTGGCTGTGGCCTGGTCGGCGGCCTCACCCGCCGGGTAATTCATCATGTGATGAATAGTGCTCCCGGCGGTCTCGGCCGTCAAGCACCCGGTGGGCGCCGGCGTTCGGCCGTGCCGGCGTGGGCGGGAACGAGGAAGCCCCCACGAGAACGGATCTCGCGGGGGCTGTCGTCGACCGGCCACGTACGCCGGGGCTACGCGCGCTCGGGCCACGTACGCCCGGGCGCCTTGGGCTTGGGCTGCTTGGGCTTGGGCTGCTTGCGCTTGGGCTGCTTGCCGCCCGGGCTACTTGCGCTTGGGCTTCTTGCGGGCGGCCGGGTTGCCCGTACGGGTGCCGCGGCGCTTCTCGTACTGGGCGCGCGCCGTGTCGTACTCGGCGCGGCGGAGCTTCTCGCCCGGGGCCTCGACGAAGCAGCGGGCGCAGTAGGCGAGGAGCGAGCCGATGAAGCCGATCGCCTTCAGGCTGCGCAGCGACTCCTCGCGGGCCGGGTCGGCGGGCCTGCGGCCGAAGCCCTCCCAGGTCTTGCGGAAGGCGATGGCGCTGCAGACCGCGAACATGAGGACGACCAGCATGTTGACGATGCCGCCGACGTCCGCGATCTCCAGGCCCTGGTACGCGAAGCGCAGCACGAAGCAGGCCGCGACCGCGGCGGCCAGCGAGCCGACGGCCAGGCCGGTGCGGCGCAGCGTGTAGTTGCCGCTGTGGTCGACCCAGGTCGTGCCGAAGAAGCGGATCTCCTCGGGCCGGGGCCCGGCAGGAGTCCCGCCGGTCGGGCCGCCGGCCGGGCCGCCGGTGGTGCTGGGGGTCTGCTCGTCGTCGCTCACAATGTCGATTATCCCCGGGGCGACGGAGGAGGGCCTCAGGCGCAGCGCGGTGCGACGAAGCCGTCGCTGCCCGTGCGGACGTACGCGTCGGAGATGTACTCGCCCGGCGCGATGCTGTCCCAGATCCTCGTGGTGCCGTACGGGCCGGTGATCCACTCGCCGTACTTCTGGCAGGAGATCGTCACCGTCGCGCCGAGCGGCAGCGCCCGGACGATCGGGTACTGGGTGCTCGGGCCCGAGCGCACATTGACCCGGTAGCCCGGCGCGACCGTGTAGCGGGTGGCCGTGCTCGCCATCGTCGTCGCCTTGTTCTCGTCCGTGCTCATGGTGTCCTCCCCCTTGACGCAAAAGCGCTCCGCCGAGTTTCACTCTCCGCGACGCGCAGGCTAGCAAGCCCCACCGACTTCGTGGGGGCCATGGACTAGGCTCCGTCGGGTTCGCGCGGGTGCGCGCGAGTGACGGGGAATCACACGGGGGTGGGCGATGCCGCCGTTGCGCAATACCGGTGCCGACCGGAATGCGGAGCAGCCCGAGTACGCGGGCGACTACCGCCTCCAGGCATGTCTGGGTGCCGGCGGCATGGGCGTCGTACACCTCGCGGCCTCGGCCTCCGGGCTGCGGCTCGCGGTCAAGGTCGTGCACGCACGGTATGCGGAGGACCCCGAGTTCAGGGCGCGTTTCCGCCAGGAGGTCGCGGCCGCCCGCCGGGTCAGCGGGGCCTTCACCGCGCCGGTCGTCGACGCCGACCCCGATGCCGTACGCCCCTGGATGGCCACCCTCTACGTCCCCGGGCCCACCCTCGCCGACCAGGTGAAGCGGAACGGCCCGCTGGCCCCGGCCGAACTGCGCCGGCTCACCGCCGGGCTCGCCGAGGCCCTGCGTGACATCCACCGCGCCGGTGTCGTCCACCGCGACCTCAAGCCCAGCAACGTCCTGCTCACCGACACCGGCCCCAAGGTCATCGACTTCGGCATCTCGCGGCCCGTCGACAGCGATCTGCACACCGAGACGGGCAAGCTCATCGGCTCTCCGCCGTTCATGGCGCCCGAGCAGTTCCAGCGGCCGCGCGAGGTCGGGCCCGCCGCGGACGTCTTCGCGCTCGGCTCGGTCCTCGTCCACGCGGCCACCGGGCACGGCCCGTTCGACTCCGACAGCCCGTACATCGTGGCGTACCAGGTCGTCCACGACGAGCCCGATCTGACGGGCGTGCCGGCGGAGCTGGCGCCGCTCGTCGCGCGCTGCCTCGCCAAGGAGCCCGGCGAGCGCCCGACTCCGGCCCAGATCATGTCGGCGCTGCTGCCTCCCTCGTACGCGGCGGAGGCCTTCATACCGGCGCAGCGCCGCCGCCCCGCGCTGCCGCACGGCGAGGAGCGTGCCCACGGCGAGCCCGGCCGCGCGCCCGCGTGGGACGCGGACACTCCCGTACGGGCCACCGCGCCGGCCCCGCCCCGCCGCGGCCCGCGCCTCGGCCGGGTGCGGCTCAGGCCGCGCCTCACGCTCGCCGTCGCCGCCGCGCTCGCGCTCACCGGGGCCGGTCTGTACGCGGCCCTGAGCCGTCCGGCCGACGGCGTGTCCGAGCGCCCCGCCCGCCCCGACGAGGTGGCCACCGCCTTCACCGGCTGGCACACCACCCTCCAGATGCACGGCCCCACCGCCGCGCCCGCGTGCACCCACGGCGGCGGCGCGCTGTACTGCGCGGCCCGCGGCGTCGGCCTCGCCCGGCTCGACCCCGTCACGGGGAAGGTCGTCTGGTCGCGCACCGGGCCCGTCGAGGCGGAATCCCCGGTCGCTCCCTTCCTCCTCGCGGACGGTCTGGTCGGCGCGGCCGCTCCGGCGGACCCGCTGCGGGCCCACGCGGCCGCAGACGGCGCTCCGCTCTGGACCGCCGGACCGTCGAGGCCCCCCGAGCTGTACGCGCCGGCCGGCTCCGCCGTCGTCCTGACCGACGGGCGGGGCGGGGTACGGGCCGTCGGCAGCCGCGACGGGAAGGAGCTCTGGCGGCACGGGCTGGCCGGCTTCCAGGCGCCGCGCCCGGGACCGTACGACGCCCCGTCCGGTCTCCTCACCGTCGCCGAGACCTCCGCCGACGGGACGCACACGCGCGTGGCCGAGATCCACCCCGGGACCGGCGAGCAGGCCTGGCAGCGGAACATGCCGGGCGACCTCGACCCGCTGGGCCGCACCGGCGACGGCGCGCTGCTCCTCGCCTCCCGCTACGAGGCCTCGCTCTTCGACCGGCTGGTCGTGCTCGACCCCGGCAGCGGCTCCGTGCGCGAGCTGCCCCTGCCCCACCGGATCGACGTCCGGGGCGTCGCCGTGCGCGGCGCCGTCGTCCACCTCCTCGACGCCGACGGGCACCTGACCGCCTTCGACACCGCGGCGCCCAAGGGGCGGGTGCTGTGGGAGCTGGAGACGGGCGCGGGGAACGTGTCCACCCCGGTCATGGGCCCCGGCGACCGGCTCTACTTCTCCGTCCAGGACGGGCGGCTGCTCGCCGTCGACACCGTACGCGGGGCGCTGATCGGCCAGACCAGGCCGCGGCTGCTCAACGGCCGGCTCGAGTACGCGCCGATCCAGCCGTCCACCTGGCGGGCGGTGCGGGCGCCGACGATCGCGCCGGTCAGCCCCGGCCAGGCCAGCACCCAGGCGAGGGCGACCTCGGCGACCGACACGCCGTGCCGCCGCGCGACGGGGCGCAGCAC